>NZ_JAKJTB010000013.1:0-234290 GCF_050337565.1 Vibrio kasasachensis
AATCATCTTCATCGACGCTTAACSGCTCAACCGACGTGATGGTTGGAATGTCATCCACCACGGTAATGGTTAAGGTTTGTGGCGCTGTGGTGTCGTTATCAAAATCTGTTGCGCTGATATTAAAGCCCAGCTCAATCTCGTTCTCACCATCCGCCAGCGCATGATCGAGCGGCTGAAGTAGGTTGAATTGGTAGCTGTTATCGGCGGTATCAAACACCATAGTAAACACTGCTTCGCCCGAGAGCGTTTGGGCAGTGTAAGTAAACTGAGTGCCGTTTTGTACTGGCGAGCCATTGCTCCACTCCAGCGCTTCGCCGCCGGAGGATAAATCAACCAATGCAGGTGAAGTGGCTTCAATTTGATAGCTCTTAATGCCATCCGCGCCCTCTTCAATCACGAAGTTGCCCGAGATTAGCGTCGGCTCTTTATCTGTATCAGAGCCCTGAGCACCACTGACGTTAAGATCATCTTCATCAACACGGGTTTGCCCTGTAAAGCCACTTAATACAGGTAAGTCATCGAGAATGGTAATAGGCAGCAGACTTTGCGTTGTGTCATTATCAAAATCCGTCGCAATAATCGGAAGATTGATTGTTGTAGTATCACTACCCGTCGCGTGATCAATCGGTTCCAACAACTGGAAAGTATAATCACCATTTGGTTCAACAAGCAGAGTAAACACATCGCCAGAGGTTGTAGAACCCGTATAACTGTAGGTTAAATCACCATTATCCACTTCATTAATGGTAACGGTTTCACCATGAGAACTGATTGCACCTTGCTGATTGAATTCACTCACATCCAAGCGATACTGTTTGATTTCATCACTACCCAGATCAGCATCGACGGCACTACCCTGAATTGTTTCGGCTTGGTTTGCATCCGTACCCGCAGGCAAATTAGAGTCACTGACAGTCACATTGGGGACATCGATGATCTGAGGGTGACTTCCATCTGCAATAGTGACACTGGCAGATATCGGCGAACGAATGGCATTACCACCACTGTCGGTGCCCGTAATATCAAATTTCACCACGACTTGATCATCGACTAAAGCAACATTGCCACCGCCAACTGAAGGCACGTGATCAATTGGTTTAGAGAGTGTGGTGGTCAACGTCAGCTCGACATTTTTTCCGACATTAGCTGTATCAATATCAATTCTAACCACTTCATCCAAACCAACACTGCCCACAATCGCATTTTCTACTGCGTCATAAACAAAGCTCACATCTTGATTCGACGCTTTAATATCTGTATTTAGCTCGCTTATTAATGCGCTAAGAGAGGCTGATTCTGGGGTAAAACTGTCAGGATTAAGTGGTAGATCGCCAGCTTCGATTATAACTGATACCGCAACCTCAATTGGATAACCATTAATCGTATCAAAGTCCCCTTCAACAAGGAGTTCTGAGATAGACTCGCCACCTGCGGCAAATACAGTCGAGCGCCCTTCTTCTTCCGGGTCTTCAATTTGATCCCGCAAAGCAGCGCTGGTTTCGAAGAACGTTTTTGCAAGCAACTCCGGGTTATTGTACGCGATGGTGATAAAGCCAGCATTTGCAGAACCCAATTCCCCACCAGCTGCCGCCGCTTCGAGAATTGCCGTAGGATCTTCCCCACTCAAAATCGCCTGCTGTATAGCCTCTAGATCCGCTAGGCTAAATTCACTATTCTGCGTAACATCAACCGAAACCAATCCATCTAAAGGTAGATTCTTGATGAGCCCCTGTTCATTACCACACGCTACGCAATTCTCCTCAACAGTAAGGACTTCTGCCTGCTCAACTAACTCAACACTTGAGTTCTTTGCCGTGATAATGATTTCATTGCCATTAAGAATATCGCCTACCTTAAGCTCTCGCGCGTTTCCTTGACCGTCAATTGCGATTACGTCTCCGGTTGTTTTGGCGACTTTCACTCCCTCTAGTACCACTTGTTGGTTCATATTATCCCCCGAAAATATAAATCTGGCTGCAATGCTTTATTGATGTTTTTATCAATCTTAATGTAACAAAATACTACAGCTTAGTGTTAAGTTTCATCAATTTAAGTGATACTTATTACATTTAGGTAAGTATAGTCACTATCAAGGCAATGTTTGGAGGTAGGAAGCAACAGCTGGTATTTTTTGAGCTTTCATAATCCTTGGCTTTAGATTATCTTCTCAGCATCAAGACATCCCATGATTTTTACGCCTCATTTATGAGACATGCGCCAAATAGTGAAGCAAAATCATCTACTTTTCGCATTATGTATTTATAGTGAATAAGTAAAAGCATTACGACTAGGTTTCAATGGAATCGCCAAGACTCAATCTGAAAAAAATACCTAACTTAGCCAGAGAAATGTTCAATCACCTGCCTAACTTACTGCCAGTGGTTGCTATATTTCTATTGGCTTTTGCATTTTCAATTTTAGGTAATTATTACCATACTCAAAAAGCCATTGAGAAAGACGGTAAAGAGATTGTCAGCTTGTTGGAGCGGTATATCGATACCGTAGCCAGTGAACTTTATATATTGAATAAGTTCGTCAGCGAAGATTGCACTCAAGATGATAAACTAACTCTTAGAGCACACGCATTTCACTCTGAGTTCATAAAGGAAGTGGGCATTTACAAAGATGGCTTTGTTGTTTGCACAAGCCATGAAGGTCCGAGTAAAATCAAGCTATTGAGCGGCGTAATGGATAGGATCAATGCATCGAAAAAGCACATCACGATATCGATTGGAGAGTCTTCAAGCCATGTTTCAACCTTCTTCGTTTATGCCTCAATCAATGAAACACTGGGTCTCAATGCTTTACTGCCGCCCGAAAGGTTTGCCAATCTTATTGCGCAGTTTTTAAAAGCTCGTGAATATCAGTATCAGCTAACCATCTTAGATTATGAACTAAACAATCAATACCAAACCAATGGTTCTTACTCTGATCACTTGGCTTTCACCTCTGAGGTGTATCCGTTTAAAATTGAGTTGTACTCAACATCTGGAACTTATCAATATCATTATTTTGCACATGTATGGAAGACCATATTGACCGCCTCTGTTTTCTCACTAATTTACCTTATTATTGGTTACCAATTACTCGCAAAGCGTTCCATCGAATTTACTCTCCTCAATGCCATTCGCAATGACCAAATTGAGTTGTATTTGCAACCTATCGTCGACCTCAACACTGACACCGTTGTTGGCAGTGAGGCACTAGTACGCTGGAATCACCCGACCCAAGGGCATATTTCTCCTGAAATATTCATTCCTCTTGCCGAAAAACTGGGAGTGATCGATTCATTAACCGAGAAAATGCTCTCAATGGTGGCACTATTTCTACAAGATAATCCGAGCTATCAAGAGTCGAAATATGTGAGCGTTAATGTAAGCCGCATCTCCCTCATTGATGATCATTTTTTAAATTACTTAAAAACGTTTTCTAAACAATACCCATACTTTGTCGACAGTATCTTGTTGGAAGTTACCGAGAATATCGACTTTGATCAGCAGCAGCTTAACCAAGCATTAAACAACCTTAAACGTATTCAGGACCTAGGGTTTAAACTTGCGATTGATGACTTTGGTACGGGTTATTCTGGGCTAAATTTCATCCGTCTTCATTCTTTCCAAGTGATGAAAATTGACCAAGTGTTTATCAAAAGCCTGCATTCCGAATCAAGCACTACCCCCGTCCTCATTTCAATGATTCAGTTAGCAAAAGAACTGAATATGAAAGTGATCGCTGAAGGGGTAGAGACAAAACAGCAAATTGAGTTATTAAGAAAGCTCGGTGTTAGCTATATCCAAGGCTATTACTATTCTTATCCAGTAAAACCCGAAGCTTTGATAACGTTGAGTGAAAAGCCTGAATACATACCATTGACTAATGCTCCAGCATAAAAAAAGCCAACCTCGCGGTTGGCTTTTTCAATCAATTGCTGTCTAAGGCACACCGTGCCCTTTAGAAGCAATCCAAACGCGATACCATTGCTCTCGCGTTAGTTCAATATTGAGAGCACTTATAGCTCCTTTAACTCGCTCAATTTTACCAGAACCAATAATCGGCAAAGGTTTAGAGGGCAACTTGCGAATCCAAGCATAAATCACTTCATCAATAGAATTGGCACCGATTTCATCACGAAGAAGCTCCAGCTCAGCCCGCACACGCTTAACTTGCTCACTTTTGCCGGTAAAGATTTCTCCGCCCGCCAAACAAGACCAAGCCATTGGACGAATACGAGTCATTTGCAATTGATCTAACGTACCATCATGGGCTACGTCAAAATTAAGTGGATTAATTTCAACTTGGTTGGTGACTAACGATTTATGAACGCGAGATTGAAGTAGTTCAAATTGGCTTGGTGAGAAATTAGATACACCAAAATGTTTAACCTTACCGACTTTGTGTAATTCGGCGAAAGCTTCGGCCACTTCATCCGCATCCATCAGCACATCAGGGCGATGAATTAAAAGAAGATCAATTTGCTCAATACCTAAACGACTCAAAGAGTTATTAACCGACTCGTAAATATGAGCGGCGCTCGTATCGTAATGGTTCACTTTTCGATGAGGGTACTTATCGTTACAAAGGTTAATATCACACTTAGTGACGATTTCAATTTGATCTCTAACCGAGCTATCCAGCTTTAACGCTTCACCAAAAAGTGTTTCGCATTCGTAGCTTCCGTAGATATCTGCATGGTCAACCGTGGAAATTCCAAGATCAATATGCTGTTTTAGAAACGTTAGACGTTGCTGAGGCGTCATACCCCACTCGACCAAGCGCCAGTAGCCTTGTACAAGTTCTGACAATTCTGGACCTTGTGGACCGATAGTCACTTTAGACACCATATTTTATCTCCTAAATAATCTAAACTTAGGCTATGCCTTATCATCCAATTGCTCAATATTAACGGTCACTAAAACGTGATGACGTTCTAGTTTTGGGTTATGCCGCACATTAAGCTTTTTTACACTCGCGCCTGTTGGTAGAACGTGCTAGGGACATATCAAACACGCATAAACGCTTTGTTTTAGTTTAGAAGATAACTAACTCGTTGTTTTAATTAATGGTAAAAATAAGACAAAAAAAGGCTCCTTTAAGGAGCCTTGAAAAAAGAGTTTAGTTGTTACTTAACCGCACGGCGCGCTTTCACTGCACTAGCTAATTGCTTCAGCACTTTCTCGGTGTCATCCCAACCGATACACGCATCTGTAATTGATTGTCCATAATTGGCAGCTTTGCCATCAATCAAGTCTTGGCGACCTTCAGTTAAGTGCGATTCAATCATGACACCAAAAATGGCATCTTCACCACCCGAGATCTGCTCCGAAACATCTTCACAAACGACCATTTGGCGCTGATATTGCTTAGAGCTATTTGCATGGCTGAAATCAATCATCACTTTTTGTGGTAGCCCCGACGCTGCAAGTTCTTGCTTAATGGTACTAACATGCTCAGCACTGTAATTTGGCTCCTTACCACCACGTAAAATCAGATGGCAGTCAGGGTTTCCGCTAGTTTCAACGATAGCAGAATGACCAAACTTAGTAACTGATAAGAAATGGTGTGCCGCGCTGGCTGAACTGATTGCGTCAGTCGCTATTTTGATGTTGCCGTCGGTACCATTTTTGAACCCTACTGGGCAAGAGATTCCTGATGAGAGTTCGCGATGTACTTGAGATTCTGTCGTACGAGCACCGATGGCTCCCCAACTGATCAAATCTGCGACATACTGTGGCGTGATCATATCAAGAAACTCGCTGGCGGTTGGCATCCCCAGATCGGTTAGATCCAACAGTAGTTTACGACCAATTCTCAGACCATCGTTAATCTTAAACGTGTCGTTTAGGTATGGGTCGTTAATGAGTCCTTTCCAACCAACAGTCGTGCGCGGCTTCTCAAAATAAACGCGCATCACGACTTCAAGCTCATCGCCTAACTCATCACGAAGAACTTTTAATTTTTTGCCATATTCCAGTGCTGCTTGTGGATCATGGATAGAACAAGGACCGACAATCACCAAAAGGCGATCATCGTTCCCCTGTAAAATATTTGAAATGGCTTCGCGCGAGCGAAAAGTAGTTGAAGAAGCGATTTCTGTCGCCGGAAACTTCTCTAAAACGGCAATTGGCGGCAATAACTCTTTTACTTTATTAACTCGTACATCATCAGTTTGAAACATCGCTACTTCTTCCTATTATGTGGGCGGCGACTTTTGGTTGAATGTTCAATATTCAACTCACTACCGTCCTATATTTTCCCTGTCACATCTAACTTATCTGCCTAAAACAAAGCTTGCAACCACTTTTTAACCCAAAAGGCAATATACACCATTTTTTACAACCATCAATCTTTGTACAAATTATTGTACGAAAAATTCCACCTTCTAAATTGCTTACTGACCTAGACATAAAAACCCTAAAAATCAATAACATATGATATAGCGCGCAATTAGCTGCTGGATTTTTTATGCGAATCAGAATTCAACCGAGATAGTAATATTAAATATTTCACTGTTATGTTATTCAGGGCAGTAAAACAAAACGTGCGCTCAGCATGGGGAGAGATCACAGAACGTGTCTATTTAAGATTTAGACACCATTCCTTTTTAAGCATATACGGTGGATGAATGCGCCGAGAAACAAACCAGAGATATTGATCATCAAGTCGAGAATAGAGAACTCACGCCTTGGAATAAAGGCTTGTAATACCTCGTCAGCAATCACAGCTAAGAGGATGATCGTCAATAATGGAGGGATACGAAAAGCGGTATTGCGAAAATAATACCTCGGCGTAGCCCAATGGGCCACAAAGCCTAAACTAATCGCAAGAATTGCATGAAGAGACCACGCTCCGCCTAATAGAGCTTCCACCTCGTACACTACACTAGAGTGATAGTTAAACGATTTAGCTAATGATGCTAAGCCGCCAAATAGTACCAATGTAAATAATACGGTGACACGGCGATTAAGAAACAAACTAAGACTATTCATGCTGAAAACTACTGTAGATAACCAACCAATCCATGGAGATTCAAAAGCATACGCGTTTTGAGCTCTCCATGAAAGGCAAGCGGGGTGTTTTTCCAACTTGGCACCAGGTACACCAAGACAAACTAGCCCCAATAATGGTCGCCTAATATAAGTAAAAACAGCAACATTAGGTGGTAGATTGAAAACTTAAATGTTTCTATCGCCGTTTTATCACTTGGGTTGTATTTAAGTTTCCATGCATAGCCAATGAAGCCCGCACTTAATAGACTAGAACCGACCCAATAAATAACACCTGACATACCAACCAGAGCGGGAAATGTACACACAGCGGCAAGAAGAATGGTGTAAAGAAGGATGGAGGTTTTGGTGTATTCCTCTCCATGTGTCACTGGTAACATCGGAATATCCGCTTTGGCGTAATCTGCCTTGCGATGTATCGCTAATGCCCAAAAATGCGGAGGCGTCCAAATAAAGATGATCATCACTAATAGCCATGCGTTGGCGTGCAACTCTCCCGTAACGGAGGTCCAACCAAGTAACGGTGGCATCGCACCGGCAATGCCCGCAATGACGATGTTTTGTGGCGTAGCACGCTTCAAATACATGGTGTAAACCACGGCATAACCAAGCAAGCTTGCAAACGTTAGCCATGCTGTAAGCCCATTAACCCCACTATAGAGAACCACAAAACCAACCACACCAATGCTAGTGGCAAATAGCGCAACTCGGCTCGGAGCAATATCGCCATTGGGTAAAGGACGACGATGAGTACGAAACATCACCGCATCTATTCTTCGATCAATCAAATGATTAAATGCAGCAGCAGAGCCGGCCATCAAACCAATGCCGATCATTCCCAGAACACTTTGCTTTACAGGCAGCGCGCCCGGCACCGCCAAACACATACCGACCAACGCTGTCAGTAGCATCAATGCCACTACTTTCGGCTTGGTAAGGGTTAAATAACTGCGCCATATCGAACGATCTTGGGTTAACTCAACGCTAATTGATTTACTCATAGAAAGCCTCCTTGCCATATGAACTTGGGGTAACGCTTTTTAAACAACGATTCGCCTGCCATATCAGATGATTGACGTACAGAGTATTCAGCAGCAATAACGCTGCAACTAAGTTGTGCGCCACCGCAACCGAAAGGGGGAGTCCAAATAAAACATTGCTGATTCCAAGACCTATCTGCACCAGCAGCAAGCACGCTAAACGTAAAGCTTGAACTCTAAATTGGCTCTGTCTTTGACGTAATAATTGGAAAATAAGCATAAGAAACACAACAAAAGTGACCATTGCTCCGATTCGATGGACAACATGAATCGTCATACGGGCACTGTAGTCAAGCGTGCCAAATTCATAAGTTTCTTTTGGGGCTTGGATCAGCTTAAATGCCGTTTCTATATCTAAGTAGTGCAGCCAATCACCCTGACAAATAGGCAGCTCTGTACACATTAATGCCGCGTAATTGGACGATGTCCAGCCCCCAAGCGCTATCTGTGCAATTACAGTGAAAAACGCGAGCATCGCCATCATACGGAGTCCCACGCCTACCTTAAATTGAGTGATTTTCAGTGGATTCTCGGCTACCCGCCAATAGAGTAAAGCCAGCAGACAAAACAGGGTAAAACCACCTAGCAAATGCCCCATAACCACGATCGGCATCAGCTTCATTGTTACCGTCCACATTCCTAACAATGCTTGGAATATCACCACCAGCGTGATGGTGATGGGAAGTAACCTTCCCGCCTTTTGTTGCACAAGTGCGAGAGCGGAAATAGCAAAGACTAATAGACCCAAACTGCCAGCGAAGTATCGATGAACCATTTCTAACCATGCTTTGTCGACCTGCACGGTAAGTTCGGGGAAGAGAACATTTGCTCTGGCTAACGACGCTTCATTGCTTGGAACGATCATTTGACCATAGCAACCCGGCCAATCAGGACAGCCCAAGCCCGCATCGGCTAAACGGGTATAAGCACCAAGAAGGATCACGCAAAACGTCATCACTAGGCTCAATTGCAGTAAGCGTTTTAACGTCATAACTGCCTCCTAACCCACTCGTGATAGTTTAAGAAGTTTTCTTAAATCAGCGAGTAAATCCTTACTCTGCGATACTAATTCATTTTCAGAGCCCACTTGCGGATAACGCATGACAAGCTGACCAAGCGGGTCAACGATGACATACTCGAAACCACTCACCACATTGGTGAATGAATCATTCACTTTAATCATCTCAATAGGTAATATCGCAATCATTGCTGGGTCGCTATTCTTGTCAACTAACACGACTGGAGCGACGCGCTGTTGATATTTACCCAGTGCAATATGGCTTTGCTGCAAATAGTGAATTTGCTGCCGGCAAAAAGAGTCACAATGTTTTGGTAACACATAACCAAGCTGCCACTTAGTCCCTTGGTGAGGGTTGATTAACCCAAGAGACTGCAAATTCCTTGCAGGTTCGATTAACTCTCCCTTGTTTGTCACCCCGGAATTATACCAATGCTTACTGAGCACTAACTTCGCCAGAAGAGCAGGTAGCGCAAACACCATAATTAGGGCTAACAGCTTTAACCGACTTCGAGTTACTGTATTACTCATAGACTCTCCTTAGTCGTATTTCTAAATGCCTTCCTAAGCCAAATAATTCCCAGCACAGCTAAGGCAATTGCCATGGAAAACCACTGAACGGCATAACCAATGTGCTTTTGCTCGCTCATAGGAACTGGGCGCCATGGCTGTGAGTATGGCCATTCCTCCTGCTGAGGTTGAAAAACAAAACCTTGTATCGATATCTGCCAAAACTCGGCTAATTGGTCAATATTCAAATTTTGTATTCGAACTGGGTCGGTTTTTTCTAACATCAAGCCATCACTGAGTGGATTATTGGAACGCTGATACAAGCGCCCTTCTCCCTTATACGGCTCTCTTAGCCACTTTACATTCGGCAGGTCTGCACGCGAGCGAGTCCCTGAAACAAATCCTCTTTCCAACAACACGTATTGACCTTGTGTTGTCTGCATAAGCTGTAGCGCAAGATACCCGACCTCTCCTTCAAACACTTGGTTATCTAGTAGTAAATACCGCTCTGCAATCGGGCTTAGTGTTGTTGTCACTTTCACCCCCGTCAGATTTCGTGTTGTGTCCGTCACGATATGGCTGAGTTCTTGCCACTGTTGCCTTTCGTTTATATCCAGTTGGCTTTGTATCAACTGTTTCTGTTCGGCACGGTTTAGTTGCCAAAGCCCTAGGTTGACCAATATCGAAATAGCAACCAAGGTTAATATCAATGCTAGCCAAAAAAACGGCTGTTTCACTACCCCACCAAAGGAAGGCATCATGGTCTTTATTTTCAAATTATTGCTGGTCTTATTGCTGCTCTTTATCATTGCTAACCTCGCCAAAGCACTGATAGAAATGGTCAAAGGACCAAATGAATCAGAAGATGAAAAAGACGATGAACAACCTTCCATGAGTGATTACCTTGGTCGCCGAGTGGTCCTTTCTGCACTCGCCGTCGTTTTGATGATTCTGGCCCTATTAAGCGGCTTTATTGACCCTAACTCACGCCCTTTTTAAATCAACTCAAAGTACATAAACAAAAACAAACAAGCATAGCCAAACCACATCAACAAAGTGCCAATACCAACTGCCAGCTTGAAAAGCGAAATGGTCTTTAGCGGTAAAATGGTCCTTCGCAATGCGACCCAACAAAACGATGAGGAAAACTGAACCTAAAAATACATGTAACCCATGAAAACCAGTCAGCATAAAAAAGGTATTGCCATAAACGCCGGACTGCAGCGTTAAATCCAAATCTTGATACGCATGGATATACTCAACACCTTGGTAATACAAAAAGAACCCCGCAAGTACTATCGTAATCTCAAGCCAAACAATCAATGCCATGCGTTTATTGCGCTCTAAGCTGACGTGGGCCATGTGCAAGGTAATAGAGGAGAGCAACAAAATAATGGTGTTACTGAGCGGAATACCCTGCCAACTCATTGCCGTTGTATTTACACCATTTGGCGTTGTCGTTAATGGCCACATCGCCTCAAAGGCAGGCCATAATACTTCGTGAGTCATCAGGTTATTGTCAGCCCCACCCAGCCACGGTACCGATATCATTCGCGCATAGAAAAGTGCGCCGAAGAATGCACCAAAGAACATGATTTCGGAAAAAATGAACCAGCTCATTCCTTGGCGAAACGAACGAGCAATTTGTTCCGAATAAAGTCCGTTCATGGACTCACTCACGACATTAGATAGCCATCCTGCAATCATGTAGAGTAGAGACAGGAACCCCGCAGCCAACACAACTTTGGAAAAGACACTCGCACTGCCGCTTTCCGCCATCGTTTGCACCGTTAGCCCTGCGCCCAATGCAACCAAAAACAGCGCGATTGCACCAACAATCGGCCAACTACTCTGCGCTGGCACATAATACGGCTGATGTTTGGAACTCATGGCGTTGCTCCTTGTGACTGGGTTGGTGTTACAACAGCTCCAATTTGAGCGGTTGTAACAGAATCGGTGACCGTTTCCGTAATATCGTAAAGGGTGTAAGAAAGCGTTAAGGTGTGAATTGAATCTGGTATATCCCGCTCGATATAGAAAATGAGCGGCATTTCAGTATGAGCTTTCCCTTCCAGCGGTTGCTTGTTAAAACAAAAGCACTCTACCTTATTGAAATAGCTTGCCCCTAAACCCGGTGAAACCGATGGTACTGCTTGCCCAATAATAGTTCGGTTGGCACGATTAAACGCTAAGTACGCGGTTTGGATTACTTCTCCGGGATGCACCGTCATTGAAGCCACTTGAGGTGAAAAATCCCAAGGCATTTGAGGATTTGGATGAGCAATAAATTCCACTCGAATGGTTCGCGAAGTGTCAGGCATCAATGCCGCGGGTCTCTCCACTGCGACGGCGTTGGTTTTGCCATTAATGCCCAATGCATCGCACATAATGTCGTAGATAGGCACTAAGGCAAAACCGAAACCGAACATCGCAATGGTTGCACCCACCAACTTAAGGGTTAATCTGCGATTGGCGCTGTTGCCGCGATTCGTATGACGGTTTTCCATAACCACCTACCTTCAATCTATTTTAGGCGGGGTAGAAAAGGTATGGTGAGGTGCAGGACTAGGTACAGTCCACTCCAAACCTTCTGCTCGATCCCACACTTTTGCATTCGCCTTCTCGCCACCTTTGATGCACTTAATCACCAACCAGAGGAAAATCAATTGGGATAAACCAAAAGCAAAACCTCCGATTGATACGATTTGGTTCACATCGGCAAATTGGATTGCATAATCAGGGATACGCCTTGGCATACCGGCTAACCCCAAAAAGTGCATAGGGAAAAACAGCACGTTAACGGAGATAATTGAACACCAGAAATGCCATAAACTTAATCTGTGGTCATACATATGCCCTGTCCACTTAGGCAGCCAATAATAAGCGGCGGCCATAATCGAGAACACCGCCCCCGATACCAGTACGTAGTGGAAATGAGCAACAACAAAATAAGTGTCATGGTATTGGAAATCAGCTGGCACTATCGCCAACATCAGACCGGAAAAACCACCAATGGTAAACAGCACAATAAAAGCGATGGCAAACAACATCGGGGTTTCAAACGTCATTGCCCCTCGCCACATGGTCGCAACCCAGTTAAAAACTTTTACCCCGGTTGGGACGGCTATCAACATGGTGCAATACATGAAAAACAGCTCGGCGAATACAGGCATACCCGTGGTAAACATGTGGTGCGCCCAAACCAAGAACGAAAGCAACGCAATACTGCAAGTGGCATATACCATCGAATGGTAACCAAATAGCTTTTTACCACTGAATGCAGGGATAATGGCGGAGATGATCCCAAATGATGGCAAGATCATGATGTACACTTCAGGATGACCAAAGAACCAGAAAATATGCTGGAACATGACTGGGTCTCCCCCACCAGCAGCATCAAAAAAGGAGGTACCAAAGTACTTATCAGTTAATACCATAGTCACGGCCCCTGCGAGCACGGGCATCACGGCTATCAACAAAAACGCGGTGATAAGCCACGTCCATACAAACATTGGCATTTTGAACCAAGTCATCCCCGGAGCGCGCATGTTCACAATGGTTACGATGACATTGATCGCCCCCATAATTGAACTGATCCCCATGATGTGAACTGAGAAGACAAACAGCGCAGTGCTGTCAGGACCATAAGTAGTCGAAAGAGGCGCGTAGAAAGTCCAGCCGAAATCAGGTCCGCCGCCTTCCGTGAATAGCGATGCGAGTAGAATAGTGAACGCAAATGGCAAGATCCAAAAACTGAGGTTATTCATCCTCGGCAATGCCATATCTGGCGCACCGATCATCATCGGAATCATCCAATTCGCGAGCCCAGTAAAGGCTGGCATGACTGCACCAAACACCATTATTAAGCCATGAACAGTGGTCATTTGATTGAAAAAGTGCGGTTCTACCAATTGCAAACCCGGTTGAAACAACTCAGCGCGAATGATCATCGCCATCGCTCCACCAGTTAGGAACATAATGAAACTGAACCACAGATACAGCGTACCGATGTCTTTATGATTGGTTGAGTATAACCAACGAGTTAACCCTTTAGGAGCGTGATGCTCTTCGTGATCTAACGCAACGGTTGAACTAGCGCGGCTAAGCTCGGCGTCAGTGACGGGTGACGATTTTTCATGATGAGGAGTGGTTGATTTCATAGTTCCTCCTTAGTGTCCTGACCTTGCATATTGAAACTGTTGATGTCAGAAGCTTGCACCACATCGCCAGTATTGTTATCAAAACCATTGCGTTGATAAGTGATCACAGCCGCGAGCTCCTGTTCAGTTAGCTGATTGGCAAAGGCTTGCATTGCGGTACCAGCACGACCGTTAACGATCGTATCTATGTGAACGTCAATATCCCCATTCGCAATTTTGCTACCTTTAATGGCAGGAAACGCTCCCGGTATCCCTTCACCGCTAACTTGGTGACAAACCGCGCAGCGCTCTACATAAATCTTTTCACCGATTTGCATCAGATCTTGCAAGCTCATTTCACTGTTTAGAGCTTCGGCCGCTTGTTGCTGTGCCAATGCTAACTGGTCTTTTTTATTGGCAAGCCATTCGTCATAGTCAATTTGCGTCATGGCGTGAACAACGATCGGCATAAAGCCATGCGCCCGACCACACAATTCAGCACATTGCCCTCGATACACTCCCGGCTGATCTATTTTGGTCCATGCCTCGTTGATAAAACCGGGTATCGTGTCTTTTTTAACCGCAAAATCAGGCACCCACCATGAATGGATCACATCATCCGATGTCATCAGAAAGCGTATTTTTTGGTTAATTGGCAACACCAGAGGGTTATCCACTTCGAGTAAGTAGTGCGCACCTTTTTCTTCGATGCCATCTATTTGATTTTGCGTTGTCGCTAGTAGGCTAAAAAATTCCACATCTTGTTCGAAATAGCTGTAATGCCACTTCCATTGAGAACCGGTGATTTTTATGGTGAGATCCGATTGAGAGGTGTCTTCCATTGCAAGGAGTGTTTTAGTGGCCGGGATGGCCATAGCAATAAGAATGATGATTGGAATAATCGTCCATACGATTTCGACTTTTGTACTTTCGTGAAAATGAGCGGCTACCGCGCCCTTCGACTTTCGATGTTGGTAGATGGAATAGAACATAGCCCCAAAGACAACGAGGGCAATAGCGCAACAGATATAAAATATCAGCATGTGAAGCTGGTACACCTCTTCGCTGATTTGGGTTACACCCTGAGTCATATTGAGTACATTGTCTTTGGCGAATGACGACGATGCCCAAGTTGCGGCAAAAACTTCCAATGTCAGCCATACCGTTGCTGGTATTCTTTTCAAAAGACCTCTCCTTGTGTCTCTGTTCTCTCAATCGAGATGGCAAAAAAACTAAGGTTTCAATCACTTTTGCGCAGAATACCCGATACCCAGTCACATCCTTTGGCGATATCGTGCAATCCCTGCGCTCGTATCCGGAATTTCCAAGCCAACTAGGTATTCCTGACTTGGATGGGCTAACCTAAAACTGACGCAAAATGTTATATTTATGTTAATTAAGGCTAGTTAGCGAATTAAAAATGTGCAAGTTGATGATATGACAAATTGATTTAGCGATTGCGCTCTCGTAAATGATAACTACTATCACCTAGTATTTATTTATAACTCCATAAGAGGGAATAAACATGACAGAACAAATGACCCAATGGCTGGCAATCGACCCCGACCCTCATACCCGTGAGGAGTTACAACGCCTCATTGATGAGCAAAAAACGGAAGAGCTTGAGGATCGTTTTCGCAGTCGTCTTGAATTTGGTACTGCTGGCTTAAGAGGAAAAGTCGGCTGTGGACCTAACAGAATGAACCGGCTAGTAATTCAACAAACCGCTATGGGTTTGGGGCAATACCTCCTTACCCAGTTCGAAGATGCAAAACAACGCGGAGTCGTTATTGGTTACGATGGCCGATCAGATTCAAAGCAGTTCTCCCTTGATACGGCTGCTGTGCTTACCGCGTTGGGAATCAAAGTTTACTTAACCCATGAGGTTGCAGCCACGCCAATCGTCGCCTTTGGGGTCAAACACCTCAATACTGTGGCGGCCGTCGTGGTAACAGCAAGCCATAACCCGCCGGAATATAATGGTTTTAAAGTGTATTGGGAAAATGGAGCTCAAATTATCCCACCGCATGACTCTGGCATTGCTCATCATATTGACGTTGCCGCAGCATCTCCTTTAGAGCTACTTAGCATTGAGGAAGCCGTTGCTCTAAACCGACTTGCATGGTTGAAAGATGATTATTATCAACTATATAGAAGCACCATGAACAGCAACCCCCTCTTAACCAATCATACCAATCCGAGTGGAATTGGCGTTGCCTACACAGCTATGCATGGTGTTGGCGCTCGTATGGCTGAAACACTTTTAGCCGATGCAGGCTTTGATAAAGTTTACAGTGTAAAAGAACAACGTGAACCTGATGGTAGCTTCCCAACCGTAACCTTTCCGAACCCCGAAGAAGCCGGCGCTATGGATATGGTTGTCGCTTTGGCGAAAAAAAATGGTGCTGACATAGCGTGCGCCAATGACCCCGATGCTGATCGCTTTGCCGCAGCAGTAAGAAAACCTGATGGCGAGTACCAAATGTTAACTGGTGACCAGGTAGGCGCGCTATTTGGCCATTATTTGCTTAGCAGAACGAACGCAAGCAAGCAGTTGGTTGGTAACACAATTGTCTCTTCTAGCTTGTTAGACAAAATTGCTAAATCTCATGGTGCCGAGTACTTCCAAACGTTGACGGGCTTTAAATGGTTAACCAATGTGGCAATGCAAAAACAAACGGAAGATCACCAATTCCTATTTGCCTATGAAGAAGCTCTTGGCTACACAGTTGGCAGCCAAGTTTGGGATAAAGATGGGCTTTCAGCGCTTGTGGCATTTGCTCAATTAACCGCTGAACTGCATAGCGAAGGCAACACGATCTGGGATCAATTAGAGAGTTTGTATCGCCAGCATGGCATGTACGTCAATGCACAACGCAGTATTGCTCTGGATCCGAATTCGCCACCTGTGGGTGACAAACTCCGGGCAAGTCCTCCAGCAGCGATTGCTGGCAGAGCGGTAGAAAGCACTGAAGATTTAAAGTTACAACAACGCACATTTTCTGATGGCACCAGCGAGCTTATTGATCTGCCCGCTAGTGACGTTTTGATTTACCACCTTTCCGGTGGTGCACGAGTAATCGTAAGACCATCCGGTACCGAACCTAAATTGAAGTGTTACTACGAAGTGGTTGAAGATTTTAGTATCAATGACGATTTTAAAACCGCACAAGATAAAGCCCAACTAGCGATGGATATGTTGATAGCTGAACATCAGCACATGATCTAATCATCTGAAATACAAGCAGGTGTGGTGCACTTCATGCCTGCTCAACTCTTTTTATTGGTACTGCCCTGCTAAGTTGTAGACCAAAAAAATCAATCACCTTAAAAAAGACAATTTAAATAATTTGGCTATGCTTCATTAAAAGGGATATATACCCAAGAAACTTGAAGGTGCAGGTAGGCGGCAAGTAAGAAAGCCCCCTGAGCATAGGTGAACTATGTGATTGGGGCGCATGAACACAGTCAACACCGCTGCAACTTCAAGTATGACGGGTATAGAAATCAAAACCGTTTCCCTTAACACAAATTAATAACCAAAGGCTTATGTTCATGATGACATGTAAATATTCGCTATCAATATTGGCTTTTTCTTTAAGTTTGGTTTTTATTTCCAACGCACACGCTTATGGGGAATCACCCAGCATCGAAGATTGCAGCGCACTTCTTCCTGAAGGGCAACAATATAATGTTTCGATAGACGTTAGGATTGATAAAACGGGCCAGCAATCCAAATTCGAAAATACATTCGCTATAGATGACAAAGTTGGAAAAGAATCGCAGATTAGTATCGCAACCTTTATTGAATGCGTTGAGCCATTAATTAAAATAGCCCAAGAGCCAATCAGTGAAGAGGAAGAACGGGCAACCTTAGAGCCACTATTTAAAGGAATAGTGTATAAATAACAATATATTATCTATTTTCTGGCTGGACTTGTACTATGCCCAATGTGTAGTATTCACATTAGCTTAACTGTTTCTGTAAAAAGATTTTGTCTACGCCGGCCATCGGAAAGCCCGAAAAACGCCCTACTTCAGCAAAGCCTAGCTTTAGATAAAAGTCTCGCGCTTGGAAGGTAAATGTATCCAAACAAATATCGGTTACGCCTAGCTGTTTAACTTCATCTTCTACTCGTTGAAATACCTGCGTTCCCAACCCTGACTTGCGTTTAGTCTCATCTAGCCAAAAGTATTCAACAAATAGCGTATTTGTATAGATTTCACCAAACAACCCTCCGCTAAATTCACCCTTTTCATCTTTAACAACGCACGCCATCGTTGTGCTCTCATCATGAGGAAAAAACTGTAGATTGTAGCGGCGCAAACCCGCCAAAATGTCGCTTTTAACTGATTCGGGGGGATTAACGAGAAATTCGATGTGCATATACCGCTCCTTGCTATGCATGTTCTAAAATGAAAATTAAAAAAAACCAGCGTAATGCTGGCTTCTTAAATTATCACGTTATCTATCCACTAAAAAAGGAACTTAGCATCCAAATCGCCAAGATTAGGAAGATAGCGCCCATAAACTTATGCTGATAATTTCGGAACTTTGCGTTTTCCAGTAGGCCTTTACCTAACGTACCCACTAGCGCAACCAATACTAGGTTGAACAGTAAGCCAAGTACGTTCAATACGAAACCAAGCGCCAACATCTGTTCACCTGAGCTCGCTTCAATATTACTCGAAACAAACTGCGGCAAGAACATAATAAAGAACACTAGCGCCTTTGGATTAAGTAGGTTGGTGACCAAAGCGCGTTGGTAAAAGGTAGTCGCCATCTTATTTTTTTGCGCTAAGCTTGGTGCTTCAGCCGCTTCCGATCGTATACAGTCCCAACCCATTTTGAGTAAGTAAGTACCACCAAGAAGGTGTAATGCTTTCAGCGCAAGCGGGCTCATTGCTATCAAGGCGGAAACACCGAGTGCAGCAAGCAAAGTTAAAATGATACCCGACGTTGCGTTACCTAAGCTGGCAAATACACCAACACGTCGCCCATAACTCATACTTGAGCTGGCGATTAGCAACATATCAGGACCAGGTAGCAGCAACAGTGCCACCACTGCCGTTAAATATAGCGGCAGAACAGACATATCGATCATGATTATAAGTTAGTAAGAACAAGACGGTGCGGATTTTATATCCCAACCAACTTTAGATCTAGGTAATTCAACTAATATTTCTGATATTTTTAGACTATATGAAATCACTGGAGATTGGCTTCATCGTCGCGTAACGAAAAGAGAAGCTAAAAAGTGTGCTAAGTTATTCCGCAATACAGCAATTTTGTACAAAAACTAAATTTGAGTTTGCTTTAACCTATTGTGGTCAGGGTATTAGCAGGGAGCGCTAAAGCATATGAGTCATAAAGAATTCAAAGAAGGTGCGACTTTTAAAACGGCTAGTGAACTTGGCGGTCTTGAATTTATCGAAGCGAAATACAAGACGCATCATTTTTCACGCCATAGCCACGAAGGCTATACTATAGGCGTTATCGAAAAAGGCGCCCAACGATTCTTTCGCAATGGCGGTAATCATGTTGCCCCTCAAGATAGCATCATTTTGGTAAACGCAGACCAAGTTCACAATGGGCATAGCGCAACAGAGGATGGCTGGGAGTATAAAGCCATGTATCCTCTGCCTGAGCAGTTCGCATCGCTCACACAGGGTCTTGGCTGCGAGTTAGGTATCCCTTATTTTCCAGAACCCGTCGTTCATGATCCCGAGATGGCGCAACAACTTCGTTTAGTCTTTGATACCCTTGAAAACTCTGACAATCGACTACTTCGTGAAACCTTAGTATACGGCACTTTGGTCAAGCTTATGAGCCGTCATGGTAGAAAGCCTCGAGAATATGAACCTAATACTCGCAGCAAACTACAACTCCTAGTCACCAAGGAATTTCTTGATGACTTTCCTCAAGCGGACGTTTCACTTGAAGAGCTTGCCAAGTTAGCCAACCTCAGCCCTTATCATTTTGCTCGGTCTTTCCAAAAAGAATTTGGTTTTCCGCCCCATGCTTATCAGGTGCAATCACGGCTTCGCTACGCGATTCGTTTAATGAGGAAAGGGCACACTTTGTCCAACATTGCGCAAGAGTCCGGTTTCCATGACCAAAGTCATCTTCATCGTCATTTTAAGCGCGCAATGGGTATTACACCCAAGCAATATGTAAAGTCACTCTGTAAATGAGTTAAGAGCAATTCTGTCCAATTAAAACCTCACGAAACGTGGCGAAATTAGCATTCTAGTTAAGGGGAATTTTTCGTGAATACACAAGTTCATAACACACTAAATCGGCGATCACTATTCATACAAGGCACAGTGGCAATGGTACCGCTTAGCGTTGCCGTTATTCCTTGGGGGTTACTCGCTGGCTCATACGCCATTGAATCTGGTCTTTCCCCGCTGGAAAGCCAAGCACTCTCAGCCATCCTTTTCGCGGGCTCTGCGCAATTAGTGGCAACAGGAATGCTTAAAGCCGGTGCGGGATTAGCGACCATGCTGCTTACCACCTTATTTATTACTTCTCGTCACTTTCTTTACAGTGTTTCGATGCGTGAGAAGATCGGTAAGTTACCACTTCGCTGGCGCTTAGCTCTGGGCTATTTGTTAACCGATGAACTGTTCGCTATCTGTGGCAATAAATCTGAGCAACGTTTCGAACCTTGGTACGCACTCGGTGCCGGGCTCAGTTTTTATCTCTGTTGGAATATTGCGACTTTGATTGGCATTGTTGCAGGAAGCTATATACCCGCCTTAAACGAACTAGGGTTAGAGTTTGCAGTTGCGGCTACTTTTATTGCCCTAGTCATACCCAACATTAAAAACACCGCTACTTTAAGCGCTGTCGTTATTGCTCTCGTTCTATCTGTGGTTCTTAATTTGGCTCAGTTGGAAGGCGCATTGATGCTCGCCAGTATCGGCGGAATGTTGGCTGGTTACCTCGTTGAAACCTGTACAAGGAGCACTAAATGATCATGTTATCTATCTTGGCGATGGCTGGGTTGGTTTTCTTTAGCCGCTATGTATTCCTTGAGCCTAAACTGCCGTTGAGATTAGCGCCTCAGTTACAAAGCATGCTGGGTTACTCTGGTCCTGCTGTGCTTACCGCCATTCTAGCTCCTATCGTTTTTGCACCCGAAGGGGAGTTGTGGATTGCCTTAGACAATCCGTACTTAATCTGTGCAGTACTTGCCAGTGCAATTATCTATAAAACCGGAAACGTGCTACTGACGACTGTATTTAGCATGTTGGTGTTTTTAGTGCTTAATAACCTCGTTTTCTAGCGCTGTATCTTACTCACAAAAAAACGCCAGCATTAAGCATAATGCTGGCGTTTTTGTTAAATCTGAACATTAAAATTTAACTCGCTAACCACTCGATCTCAATTAAAGTCTTACCAGCATGCAGTAAACGCCCTAGGAAAATATCACCTTGCTGAACTTCGCCAACCCCTTTAGGTGTGCCGGTCATTATCACATCGCCATCACATACCGTAGTGTAGCTTTTCAGTTCATTTAAAATAACTTGTGGCGTATACATCATCTGCTTAACTTCGCCGCGTTGCACTCGCACGCAATTAATGAATAATTCAATTTCCAGATCTTCAATTAATAAGCCATCAAGAGAAATAAATCGGCTGAATACCGCAGAACCATCAAAAGCTTTCGCTCTCTCCCACGGCAAGCCTTGCTGTTTTAATCGCGCTTGCAATTGACGCTTCGTCAGATCAAGTCCAATACCCACGTAAGCCAGTTGCCCGTCATTAACAACAAAACAAATCTCTCCTTCATAATGAAGCATCTCTTGCTGATAAGAGCTTAATTGGGAAGTAATCGCAGTAGAAGGCTTGTTGAACACTACCATTTGTTCAGGAATGACGTTATTAAGTTCTTTGATGTGATCTAGATAATTACGACCAACACACAATACTTTGCTCGGCTGGATTGGTTTATCTTCGACAATAATTGAGTACATGCCATCATCCCTGAAATTAAGTGAAGGCATATTTTAGCCAAAGTTTATTTCAGGCAAACATAATTTACATACTAATATGAAAAACTCAGAGCTTGCGCTCAAAAGCAAACCCTGAGTTTTTAGCTAAATACCTAAATTAAGTAACAAGTTAGAAGAAGTAACGTGCACCAGCAGTGTATTGGTCGTTTTCTTTATCACCAATATCATTGCCTAGGTCAAACTGGTATCCTGCAAACGCAACTAAGCCAGAAGCAACGGTGTATTCGACCTGAATAGCACTCTCGCTATATTGAGTCTTATCGGCCTTATCATCTTCGACCTTTTCATAGTTAAGGATGACATTTAAACCGTTATCGAGCCCGAACGCGACTACAGCTTCATATTGTGAAGTGTCTTCCAAGTCATCATAAAAGTACTCATTGCTTCCATAAACCAAGGCTGCATATAGACCTTTACCATAGTTACCAAATTTAGCAGAAACTGCGTGAGATTCGGCTTTTTCCGTCTTACCAACAAGATCGATATCACCTGCATTATAAACATAACCTAAGCCAACACCGGCAAACTCCGTACTAACCGCAATTTGACCACGACTGTGATATTTGGTTTCTTGCTTGCCCTGCCAACCGAGGCCAATGTTAAATGCGACGTCTTCCGAGACTCTTAGCGAATTTCGGTAGCTGACCATTTTCTCTGCACGAGCTGAACCTAAATCATAATGATCTGAATATAAAAAACCGTTTGCGAAAGCAATAGGTTTATCGGCAACACCCGCGACATCATAGTAAGTAGACCACTGCGTACCTACAACCAATCGACCAGCTTGGTCATGCGTAACACCAATATAACCTAATCGAGTTGAAAAAGAGGTTTCACCACCATCTAGGTATTTAATCCCCCATTCACCCTTTGCATCAACTGTCACACCACTACCAATCTCTTTCTTACCTTCCACGTTTAAACGAGGGGAAACCTGATGCACCTGAAGCTCTTCAGAATTGTATTCACCTACGCCAACATCTACGTAACCACCAACCGCGAGGGTTGTGCCATCGCCACTGTATACTTGTGCGGCAAACGCGCTAGTTGATGCAAGAAACGTGGTTGCCACTGCCATGGCTAAATTTGTCATTTTCATGTTTGTATTTCCATATTCTATTTGATAGCAAGCTGAACTAACGGAACTACGGCATATCCGTTGCTCCCAAGTAAAAACTAGTAATAGAACTGTATGTTTCAAATCGAAAATGAAATAAAATTCCGAAAATAATCCAATATTCCAAAAAAAATTATAGCTGCGCTTATTTAAGTGGTTAATATTTGGGCGGTTATTAATTGAAATATACGCCATACGTTATTATGGGACAAAGATCACATATATGAACTTTTACTAATATTGTGACATTAAGCCGAGGTCGCTTAGCAAATATTAAATTATCCACCTATGACTGGCTTGACATAAGGTTTCTCAAAAGTTCATCAACCGTTAGCTCTATCTGTCAATTTTTTTATTACCAACGTAGTAATAATAATCATCTGATTTAACTGCATGAAAAATATATTAAAAAATCTCCGCGTGAGAATAATTTAATAATTAACGCCGTGTGAAATTTAATTACTAACTTTGTTCTCAGACCAACGTTCACCATAAGCAGACGAATAGTCCGGATCACTAACCCCTTCAGCGAGAGTTACACTCGCCTTTAGAGGACCGACAACTGATTTGTATGGGATAAATCCTGCCCATGCGGGAATATCCAAATCAGCATTGTCGTCTGCTACTTCGTTGCTGCTCACTTTTACTGACGCTTCGGTTAAGGGCATCACTAACAAAGTTGTGGCATCCAGCTCTTTTTTATTACTTAAACGGATATCTGCGCACCTTCCCGGCGCTATCTGTTCAATAAAATGATTGAGAAGTCGATCCTTCTCTTCCCTTTGTTTTATTTTTTCAAACTGACCAAACACGACAGCAGAACGGTAATGAGCACTGTGATGAAAGGCGGAACGTGCCAAGACCCAACCATCAAACAAAGTAAAAGTTAAACAAGTCATATCCCCTTTACTGAGATTTCGCATTAAACGACTGTTGTTGGCACCGTGGATATACACATTGTTCCCCACCCGCCACGCTAACATTGGAATTACAACTGGTCCCAATGACTCTGTGATCGCGATATGTGCGATCAAGGATTCATCGATGATCTAATGTAGTAAATCAGTCTCTTCTCGAGCTTTATGAGCGGCTTTTTTTATTGTCGTTCTCGATGTCTTAGATAACATAAACGTCCCTATTAAACATTGCTTTAACGATAAGATACCGCCAAACTGGTCTCTTATAGAGAGCCAGTTTTAACTAATGCATGGAGCCAGTTATGACACCGCGAACAAATCCGCATATTGATGTCGGTGATCTTTACCTGAAGCAAACTAAAGGTACATTGCAGCAACAGCTATTCCATGCCATTCGTGACAAAATTGTTCGCGGACTTTGGCCACTACAAGGAAAACTGCCTTCAACAAGAAAACTGTCAATTGAACTCCGTCTGAGTCGAAATACCGTCACGGCCGCGTATGAGCAACTGACACACGAAGGGTATATAGAAAGCAAAAAAAGCAGTGGCTTCTATGTTTGCATTGAGTTACCTGAACGCTATTTACCTGATGCAAGCATTAATAGCGCTCCTAACAAAAGGGATAGCACAGAGGATCACAACCGTTCTTTTGCCCCCGGCGTACCTGACCTTGTTCTGTTTCCACTAAAGAAGTGGCAACGTTATCTTCAAAATCACGCTTCTCGCCCCGCCATACTCGGCAATGGTGATATTCAAGGAAGCTTAGAGCTGAGAATTGCATTGGCAAACTATCTCTCATCAAGCCGATCTGTTGTGTGCGAACCAAGCAGGGTTATTATTACTAGTGGCGCTCAACAAGCACTTTCAATCGCCGCTATGGCAACCCTAAACCAAAATGATACGTTGCTATTGGAATACCCCGGTTATGTCCAAATGGATAAGGTCGCGAAACTACTCAAAATCAGAAAATCGCATATTGATGTACAACCTTTTCTTGGATTAGATATTGGTAAAATATTAAACAGTCACGCGAAAGCTCTGTACGTAACACCAAGTAATCAATATCCGATGGGGACGACGATAAATTCAGAGCAACGTCTAAAGCTCATCGAATGGGCAAGCCAAAATGAAAGTTGGATTATTGAAGATGATTACGACAGCGAATTTCAATTTTCCCACCGCCCTTATACCAGTATGCAAGGGCTGGCTGCTCAGCTAGGACTTGATAGACATGTAATCTACATAGGCTCGTTGAGTAAGGTGATGTTTAACGGCTTAAGAATGGGTTATATGGTTGTCCCGCAAAAATTAGTGGAACGGTGTAACACAATTAAAGATGCACTGGGCGGTGATTCACCCGCTCATGCACAACACGCCTTGGCTGATTTCATTGCTGAAGGTGAACTGCTTCGCCATATCCGTAAAATGCGTCGCCTTTACAAAGAAAAACATCAAACAATGGTAAAAGCTATTGAGCACCATTTTGGGAGGGAAGCTGAGATCATCAGCCAACCTGGCGGATTACACGTTACTTTACGTTGGTACGGTGGTGTTGATGAAGAAACGTTACGACACAGAGCGTTGGCGAAAAACCTGATCGTTCGCTCACTAAAGTACTATCAACCCGATGGCAAACAGGGCCGAAAATGGAATGGGCTCGTGCTTGGGTTTGGTAATACACCACTTGCTGAATTAGAAACCAAAATAGCAGTGTTGGCACATTGCTTTAACCACGGTAATTGAAGCCCCCCTCCGCGAAGCATCGGATGGTTGAAGAGTAGCAACACCGGGGCTTAACTCTATGCTAAGCTGCAATGCCATGCAACATGGCTACACTGCTAAATAGCGACGGAGCAGGTTTAGGGTTTTCAGTGGATCTTGGTAATCCACTGGTAACTCTGCGATCTTACCTTGACGTTCTAGAAACAACGATGGGAAACTATTGCCGCCAATGGATCGCGCGAAACCAATTTCATTTAACAATTTTTTATTCAGATCTTCGCTTTTAATATCGTGGTGAAATTGATTGATATCAAGTTGCAATTCATCTGCCAATTGAATCAAAACCTCGTAATCACTTGGGTTGAGTGCTCGCTGGTAGTACGCTTTTTGAATCGCGTTCACCATTGTCTTTTCAGCGCCTTGCTCTCTTGCAGCAATAACCGCACGACAAGCCGGATATGTAGAGCGCCTTGGCGTATTTTTTGACCAATAATCATAGTTAAATGGAGTACCTAAATAGTCTTCAATCTTTCGCCAATAAGATAAAATTTGCTTTTGCATCTCGTCTGGCATTGGCTCATCACTATCCGGCGCTAATCCACCAACTAAATAGCAAATCTCTATAGTTGATTCAAAGTCATGGGAAAGCACTTGTTCGATGTGTTCCCAAGAAGGTTTGTAGCCCCAGCACCAAGAACACATCGGATCATGCACGTAATACAATTTAGCTTTACTCATTATCAATCCTCAATTTTCTTAATAGAGCAACCAACCTACCAATTTCCCACTCACTACAAACAGAAGTGGCAATTTTGATCATCTAACCCATGGGTTCCGTTGCGGTTGACTAAATGCTGCCATCCCGCCTCTAAACCCATCTGATAACCTTGCTCTAACACTGCTTTATTCATCGTAAGACGTTTAACATGAAATTCATCCGGCGGCGCAATAACGCGTATTGTCGCATCATTTGGCGGATGACGAATAAATTCTAATGATTGATTGTAGTTATCTGCCCGTACAAGCATCGATTCTGCAATGCTCGGATAACGAGCGAGCAATTTTTTCATTAACCATGGCGCACGAGTCGGTCTCATTTGGTAACTTAGAGGCTGTGATAACACCACGGTAATGTCACGCGCTCCGCGACGGTAAGCCTCTTTCACTGGTATGGAATCAGCTACTCCACCATCAGTATAACAACCTCCAGAAAAGCAGGGAGTTGACTTATACGCAATAGGTAACGCCGTTGTCGCTTCCAGCACACTGTCTAAATTGCATGCGCATAATTGAAAGTAATCAGCATTACCGGTTTCGATATTGGTCACTGCGGCAATCATTGGAGTTGCAAACAGCGCTTTTTTATCTAGTGGAAAGCGTCTATTCGACTCATCAATCAACCACTTAACATCCACCAGATCCCCACCACGAGCAAAGCGGGTACGATTAAAAAAGAGCTTATCTGTCGCGATCTCTGTGATCACTTTATAACTACGACCAGGAGCGTTAGAAAGATAACCAAGCAAGTTGGATGCCCCAGCAGAGACGCCAACGGCAAAATCGAATGGTTTGTATTGCTGATCCAAAAAGGCGTCCAGCACGCCGCTAGCGAATATGCCACGCATTGCTCCGCCTTCCACAACTAACGCTTTGTTTGTCATTGTTTAAACCTAATAAAAACATGATACGTTGAAATTAGGTACAGATTACCCAAAGGCGTGCTACAACTCTAATTGCTTATGTTTATCAAATTAATCAGCAACATCTATTGATAGCGAACTAAATCAAGCAAGCTGCTTATAGAAGTAGACTGTCGCATCAAATTGCCCGTTCGAACTGCGTGCAAACTCTGGAATTTCACCGGCTTCTTGATATCCTATGCGACGATAAAGTGACGATGCAACATCACCTTTACGCGTATCAAGCACCAATAAAGATAGCCCTAATGGCAGCGATACCGTTTCGATCAATGCCATCAATTGCTTACTGATGCCTTTGCCTCGTGCATAGGTCGATACCATCAATTTTTCTACCTCACCACGATGTGAACCGTTAGCTTTAGTGCACAAACTTAATTGAACAGCACCTACTACTTGGTCTTGTTCTAGGGCGATAATAAACTTACGTGAACCATCGTACAAATCCGCCTCGACGCTTTGCCAGTAGTCATCCACCTCGGCAGTTTCTATCGGCAACACAAAGCCAATTGATGAGCCGTCTTCGATACTATCAATCAACAGATCTCGTAGGTTAATTTCATATCCAGAAATAGTTGATAATTCCTTGTACTCCATATTTATCTCCTTGAATTAAGAGCTAGTTTCCGCCGGCAATATCAATAAAAGACCCCGTCACATATGACGCCTCTTCCGACAACAACCAAGTAATAGCTTGCGCGACTTCCTCCGCGGTACCACCTCTCTTTAATGGAATTTGTGACGCTAAACGATCGACTCGATCAGGTTCTCCACCATCGGCATGCATATCAGTATAAATACACCCTGGACGAACTCCGTTAACTCGTATTTGTCGCTCAGCTAATTCGAGAGACAACCCTTTTGTTAGCGCATCCATAGCTCCCTTTGATGCGGCATAGTCTATATACTCAAACGGCGCTCCTGTGCGAGATGCGGCTGATGAGACATTAACGATAGCCCCAGCACTGGTCGCCTGCTTAATAAAGGCTTTGCAACATAAAAAGCAGCTGACTACATTAGTATTTAACACCGTTTTAAAACGTTCTATCTTGATTTCATGCAATCGTGACTGAGTAAATAACACGCCAGCATTGTTGACTAGGTGGGTTACGGTTCCATAACTCTGAGCAACGGCATCAAACATGGCTTGCACTTCAGTTTCATTTGAGACGTCAGCTTTAAACGAAAAAGCATCTCCACCTCTAGCTTTGATGCTCCCCACAACCTGCTCTGCTGAATAGGCATCAACTACATAATTAACACACACTTTGTAGCCTTTTAGCGCCAATAATCTCGATGTTTCCGCGCCAATCCCTCGACCGCCACCAGTTACAATAGCCACATTTTGCATACTATGCCCTTAAATCAGTGGAACACTCTCAAATTTGATTATTAACAGGTATCACAAACAAGATTAAGTGATCAAGGTATGTGACATCATCGCTTACAGTTCCGTAAATATAAAAAAAACCCGCACAAGGCGGGCTTATCAATCGAGCATACTGGACTAGCAGATTTGACCTGCGGTAATCGCTACATCCTGCTCGTTGTCAATTGTTGCTTGCGCGACTAAGCGTAAGCCCTCAACAATAGCATCTAGTGACATAGTCGCTTGGTTGCCAGTGGTATCTTGTACTGGCAGTAGTGGAATATGTACAAAGCCATGTCCAATGTTCTTATCAGACAAATAGTGCTGAACACCGTAGAACAAATGGTTACACACGAATGTACCTGCCGTATTAGAAACCTGACATGGAATGCCGTGCTCTTGTAGTGTATGCGTGATAGCTTTGACTGGTAGCGTTGTAAAGTATGCATCAGGTCCGTCAACCACAACGGGCTCATCGATTGGCTGATTGCCACCATTGTCAGGAATACGGAAATCATCAACGTTAATCGCAACACGCTCAGGTGTAATAGACGCACGCCCCCCCGCCTGACCGACTGTGATAACAAAATCAGGCTGGTGTGCTTCTATTGCTGCAATCACAGTGTCTACCGACTCATATCGAGTTACCGGTACTTCACAAATAACAATTTCGCCGCCTTCAAGTTGAGCTTGTTCTAATTGCTTTACCGCTTCTAAGGCAGGGTTAATTGACGCGCCACCAAAAGGTTCAAAACCTGTAATTAGTACTTTTTTCATCATTATTCTCAAAAGGCAAAGCTGTACATAAGGAAGATATTAAATGTCAGGATCAACAAACCAGGAATGACCTGCATCATAATGACGTGGTGTTTGTTTTTCAGCTCTAACAGTGCCGCTGGCACTACGTTAAAGTTTGCCGCCATTGGCGTCATTAACGTACCACAATAACCAGAAAGCATACCGAGTACACCAATGATCGCCGCGTTGCCACTATGTTCAAGGATCAACAATGGAATACCAACACCTGTGGTAATCACAGCAAATGCGGCAAAAGCATTACCCATCACAATGGTAAATAGTGTCATGCCGACACAGTAAGCAATAACCTTCACCAATAGCATGTTTTCTGGGATCATCATTTTCACGATTGCCGCGACTGTATCACCCACACCCGCTTGGTTAAATAAAAAACCTAAAGCCGCAAGAAACTGAGACAAAATAGCAGCCCAACCGATCGAATCAATCAATCGACGACCTTCATTTAAACTATGCATTGGCTGGCTCTTTGTAACAACCAGCGCTACGACAATTGCCAAAATTGAACTAATACCTAAGCCAACCAACGCACCTAATGGTGTCAACTGACTGATAAGAACTGTACCTGCAGGGACAACAATCGCTGGTACAAACAGTTTATTTTTCAGAAGCGATGCACTGTGCTTACGATCTTTATCTGATGTCGTTCCATAGTTACCGATACCCATAAAGCCACCTGCGGCGAGCGCGGTAAGCAGCAATACCATTACACCCGTCACCCAGTGTGGGGTCATTGCACCGAAGATAAACGTCATGCCGTAGATAAGCCAAAATAAACCGCTGCCTATTCGCTTAGGATTTTTCTTATCTAAAAAGCTTTGTAGAGAGAATGCCAACAGCAAAAGACCTGTGGCTTGGTATACGTATTCAAGCATCGCTTAGCGCTCCTCTGTTGGTTGTGGTATTTGAACCGCCGGAGACTTTTTATCTAAGCGTGCACTAATGTAATGAGTAAAGAGACCAAATATGATGAATGACACAATCGCCGTTGGAAACGCCCACAACGCCATGGTTTCCAATTTTACGTCTAACTGATTGTCACTCATCACCCCTTTGATTAGCAACAAACCACCGGTGCCAATGAACAGTAACTGACTGAAGAAGTTACCAAAGTTTTCACTTGCCGCAGATAATGCGCGAATCGTTTGGCGTTTCTCATCCGTTAAATCTGGAGAGATTTTCTCTGCCGCAGCTTCTGACATTGGCGCAATCAAAGGACGAATCATTGAAGGATGACCACCAATGTTAAGCCCCATGCCGTTAGTTATTTTGCGCAGCAACAAGTAAGTCATCAGAATTTTGCCTACTGATGCTTTTTTCATTGAACCGATCAGATCTTCCGCACGTTGGCGCAAGCCATAACGCTCCAAAATACCAATCATTGGTAGCACCAAAATAAACAGCGACATATAACGGTTCTTGGTAAAAGATTGACCAAGAGCGGATAAAATATCCATCACCGCGATATCAGCAACTAAACCAGTCGCTACACCTGCGACTAAAATCACCAATAGAGTATTTTGCTTTAGAGCTAACCCTAATGTGATTATCACAATGCCAATTAATGGCCATAAATCGATCATAGGTTTTCCCTAAACTTTCCGTAACAATAATTTTCAATCAACACGTTAAGAAAACATGTTGATGCCGGGAGTATAGGAAACATAAAACACGTGCTTCAATCGAGGGTTTTTGTGATATCCATTAAATTAATTTTTCACAGCTGTTATTCGACTTCAAACAATCTCACACCAAAAGAGAAGGGCATTTTTTAAGCAATAAAAACCAATACTCCTATTATTCACGTGTTATTTGCTCATATCCCGAGTTTAAAGGCTTACGCATAAGAATAGGGAATATGATAAAGTTCGAGATTACTGCTTCATCTGCGCTGAATATTCTTTATTAAAGGTACAAAACCATGTCATTTTCTTCTCTCTCACTTAGTGCTGAACTGATTCAAGCACTACCAGATGACATTAAAACACCCACCGAAATTCAGTCATTGGTTATCCCCGAACTGTTGGCTAACCATAATGTATTGGCGCTAGCGAATACTGGCAGTGGTAAAACGCTGGCTTATGGCTTACCAATAGTGCAACAACTGCATGCTAGCAGCGCACGTCAACAAGGGTTGATCCTCGTACCAACTCGCGAACTTGCGACTCAGGTTAGCTGCGCGATTGATCAAATAGCTTCAACATTAGATCTGCATACCGTCTGTTTATGCGGTGGCATAGATAAGAGCATCCAACAAGAAGCCCTCTCACATAAGCCCGATATTATCGTCGCAACCACCGGCCGCTTATTGGACCTTGCCAACGATGGAACACTTGATATTGGGGCTGTAAGTTACCTTATCTTGGATGAAGCCGACCGGTTATTGGATATGGGCTTTTGGGCAGATGTACAAAGTATCGCAAATCTGACCGCTAGTAGAAGCCAAACTGCCATGTTCTCGGCTACGTTCTCTGATGACTTAAAGCACAAAGCCGCGTTATTGATGAACGCCCCAGTTCATATCGCTGCACATCAAGAAAACAGCATCAACAGCGATGTATCCGAATCGTTATATTTGGTCAATAAAGGAAGTAAAACCAAAGCGCTAATTCATTTGATTGATCGCCATAGTTGGCAACAGGTATTAGTTTTCATCGGTGCAAAAGAGAATGCAGATAACTTAACCAAAAAGCTCAATAAAGCAGGTATCTTAACCGTTTCACTCCACGGAGATAAAAGCCAAGCTGAACGTGAAGAGGCGTTAGATCATTTTAAAAACGGCAAATCCAACGTACTGATAGCCACTGATGTTTTGGCTCGTGGGATTCACATTGATCAGTTACCGATTGTGGTGAACTTTGAGCTACCTTCTCATACCGAAGTGTACGTACATCGAGTTGGGCGAACAGCAAGAGCAGGCAATCAAGGTATGGCAATTTCACTTGTATGCCATGGCGAAATGGATGCGCTAGCAGCAATCCGAAACCTCACTCAAAGAGAGCTTCCGCTTAAAGAGTTAGACGATTTTCCTGTAACAGATACGCCATCAACCGGTGAGAATAAGCGCGCACCACGAGATAAGAAGGCAAATCGTCGCAGCAACAACAAGAAAAGCATTAAGCAGTTCCAAGGCAAAGGCAATAAGCCTATAGCTCGATAATCAATAACAAGCATTACATGGTTTGTCACGACAGCCACCTACTTCTGTAGGTGGTTTAAACCGAGATTAAAAAGAAAAATACCCCTTTTCTGATGCTTGTCCCTTGCTCTACTTAGATCATACCCTTTATTACTGGTAAGTACGCCGCTCCCAATACACCACTAGAGTCGCCATGCAAGGCTTTACGTACTGGCGTAGAAACGCTTTTACTGAATGTATAACTAGCTAGCCTTTCTTGAACAAGTGGGTAAATCCCATCCTGATTCGATACACCACCGCCCAATACAATCACTTCAGGATCAATGACATTAACGATCGTACCCAAGATTCTGGCTAAACAGTCAGCATAATATTCAACATGAGCAATCGCATTTTTATCGCCCATCGCATAGGACGCAAAGATTTCTTTGGCAGACTGAGGGGGGTGCTTAATTGCCCACGTTCGCTCAAAACCAGTACCAGAGACAAAAGTCTCGTTGCAATTATAGGACCCGCAATAGCACTGAAAAGAAGGACCATCAATATCAGGATCAAAACTAGGCAACGGGTTATGCCCTATCTCACCACCTAAACCATGTTGCCCATCAACAATGTCGCCATTGATAACAATGCCGCTACCACATCCAGTACCAAGAATGACAGCCAAGCATGAGTTTGAAGCGTCTTTGGCCGCACCAGATTTAAACTCTGAGATAGCTAAGCAGTTGGCATCGTTGGTAAACGCGACCGGGATTGAATAGCTTGAACGGAGATCCGTCAAAAAATCTTCATCGTTAAGGTAAAGAAGATTTGCGCCCTGAATTTTTCCCGTGACGCGGTTTATTGAGCCACAGCAACCAACACCGATTGATCTTACTTGCTCTTTTCCCATCAATGCCGTGATTAAATTTTTTACGACTAACAAAAAATCGACGTAGTTTGTTTTGGGGGTATCAACCCGCAATCGATGTAGAACCTGACCATCATAAGAAGAAACAATAACCCCTTCGACTTTGGTCCCGCCAATATCAAGCCCAATTAGCATAAAACAGCCTCCGAACAATTGAACTCATTTGGCTCAATTTTCTAATGAATGTATTGCAGGGACGACATAAAAACTGTTTCACATTCAGTTTTATCCAATTTTGATAATGCCCAATCCTAACTGTTGACGCTCCTAGCCCTGCTAGTCTGACTCGCTTTTGATTGCAAGTCACTATGTCATATATAAGCTTTATGACATCTATACCCAAGTAACCTCAAGATGCTTAGTTCAGCGAGAGTTGTTAGGTTTGCAGGCAAGGCATCGATTTGCAAATCTAGTCGCTCTAAATTAAGAATCGATAACGTAGTCTGCGAACCTAACAAACTCGCCCTTCGTGAGCCTGTCACTGGAACCATTTTCTCGTCAAACAACTAGGAAATAGATCGCTATTCCACGTCGTTGTTTTCCTTAAACTGGAGCCAGTGACAAGGCTCTGAATCCTGCATCTTGAAGTCACTTGGGTATCGCACGCTCTGCCGATCTACATCTCGAGCTATGCACTTTCTTTGAAGCCGAAGTTTCAGAATACTATGTTCATCTCGATACGATGTTAATGACAACTATATTTATTGCTTGAAGTGTGGAATTGAAAAGTACTTGCAGGGTTATTTTATCAGTTAGCAACTCGCTTAACGATTTACTGATTTAAACTTAAACATAAAAAAAGCCGCTCACTTTCGTGAACGGCATTTAATTAGTTGCTTATTTTATTGCTTTAGCTAATCACCGAATTAAGCGATGAACTGAGCTAGGATAATTACCACACCACAAAGAGTTGCTGCACCCATTGCGATTGGACCACCTTTAACACGGTAGAAGTGAGTTTCTTTGTGTACTTTACGAGAAGCGATAGTCATAAGAACTGGTAGGAAGATAGCAATTACAACTAGAGCGATTGCTGCGTAACCTAGAGCCATGATGAAGCCTTGTGGGTAGAACAAAGCAAACGCTAGCGGTGGTAAGAAAGTAACTAATGCTACAGAGATACGGTTGCCTTTTAGCTTTTCTTTCGTTGTATCACGTAGGTAGTCAAATAGACCTAGGGAAACACCCAGGAAAGACGTCACTAGTGCCAAGTCAGCAAACAGACCAATCGCCACTGCAATGCTTTCGCTGCCTAGAGTTTCACCTAGAACACCAATCATCGCACCTAGTTCACCGTTCTCCATTAGGATGTTTTGCTCAACAACACCAAGAGTACATGCTAGCCAGAAGATGTAAACCACTAGAGGAATACAAGAACCGATTAGCATTGCTGTACGTAGGTTCTTAGTCTCACCATCGAAGTAAGTAACGATTGAAGGAATCGAACCGTGGAAACCAAACGAGGTAAAGATTACAGGAAGAGCTGCGAAGAATAGACCCCAACCTTCTGGAGAAGCCGCTAGCAACGTGCCTGAAATATTAGGGCTCAAGAAAACAAGTACACCTGCCATTGCTAACATCATAGCGCCGAACAAAACACGGTTTACTTTATCGACTACCGCTGTACCAGCTGCAACAAGTGCCGCTACGATAGTAACGAAGATTAGAGAGCTCATCCACGCAGGAATCTGAATACCAGTTAGCTGGTCTAGACGAGTCGCCATGTTGCTACCGCCACCTGCAACGTATGCTGCACATAGTGCATACAACAGCATGAACGTAGCGATTGTTGCGGCAATTTTACCTGGATTACCTAAAAATTTAGAAGAAAGAGTGTGTAGGGTTGCCGAACTATCAGCATGTTGGTGAACTTCTAGCATTAACATAGAGGTATATGTCATTAAAGCCCAGAAACCAAACAGTAGTGCTAGAGACACGCCGAAACCTAATCCTGCTGACATCAGCGGGATAGAAAGCATACCGGCACCAATTGATGTACCAGCGATAATCAAACCGCCGCCAATCACCTTGGACATGCTGTTTGTTGATGTTGTTGTAGTTATTTCCATATGTTGCCTTTTTTATTATTAAACAGTAGTAATCGACATCTATTAAATAGAGCATTGACCAATTAGGAAAGAGGTTAGCGGATAAAGGTAACTTACTTACTTGTATATAAAAAACAACAGAATAATTTAGCCAAAAGTGAGAGATCAATTCTCTTTTATTTATAAAAACAAGAGATCAATAACTAGTAAAGGACGATGAAATTTGCATCAAAGTAGATAAGTGGGATACTGCAAACACTTTTTATATATGCAACCAAACTCTGCGCGATGTAAATATATTTTTACAGGCACTTTAAATGGACACTTTGCCATGTTTTACGGCTAAAAATGAACAATGCCTATATAATTCGTTCACCAAAATATAGACAAAATAGAGTATTAATTAAAAAATAATTTACATTTATTTCACTATTAAAGTCAGTGGGAATAAATAAATGTCTCGACATAATTTGCAACCGACCCTTATTTGCACTCTAACGCGAACACTTTATGATCAATTTATAAACTTCGGCGTCAAATATCGACTTTTACGTGAACAATTAGAAAGTCTACCGATAAAATTTTTAATCGTGTGGATATCAAAAATCTGCACCTTTGATGGTGTAAAGGGGCCTTAGGGTAATGGTGCCAATTTGACCTATTAACCAGCACTTATTCGATTATGCTATATGGCGCCATGACTAACCATCTGACAAAACAGCTCGGCACATACTCACCTAGCCTATTTGCTTAAAATCATTACAATACGGCAAGTTGATAATGACGGTGAATATCTCTTGAAACTCAGTAAACGACTAAAAGAAATTGAACAACTGGTTGGCTCTGGCTATGACCATATCTGGGATTGCTGCTGTGATCACGGATTCCTAGGCACTGCCTTGTTATCTAGGCATGCCGCGCCCCACATTCATTTTGTCGATATAGTTCACGAACTGATGGTAGAGGTAGAAAACAAGCTGCAACGCTACTTCCAACACCCAATCTCCAAATGGCATGTACATTGTCTAGACGTTACCACCCTTCCTTTGCATCAGTTTGAAGGAAAACACTTGGTAATGATTGCAGGAGTTGGTGGAGACCTAGTCACCAAGTTTGTTGATGCGATACACCATCACTATCCCGATTTAGACATCGACTTCGTTTTATGCCCAGTAAATCATCAATTTAAGTTGCGCCAGAAGCTTAACCAATTGGGTTTTGGTTTGAAGGATGAGCTCCTGCTCAAAGATAACCAAAGATTCTACGAGGTAATCTATGCTTGCTCTTTGCCTGAAGAAGATAATGAACAGGTGAGTTTAGTCGGGAGTAAAATTTGGCAAGCTACGACTGATGAACAAGCAACTATTACAGCAGAATATTTGCAGAAAACGTTAAATCACTATATTCGAATTCAGCAAGGCCATAAAAAAGACGTAAAGCAGATAATTGAAGCTTATCAATCAATCACTCTCTAATTTGAAAGTTATGAATCAAGAAACGGGTGATGTTACTCTGTCAAAGTCCCCCCTCCCTCTTTTGATAATGATCCTTGAGCTTACTATGTAGTGACAAATGTTAATAATGCTCGTATTTCAAAGACTTTATGACTGAATCTAAGCCTTCGATTTTCAGCGCCAAGCATCACTGCAATCCCACAGCTAAACGAAAAAAGTAACTAAAAATAGTGACCTGATGGTTTTATCGTCACAAATTGTCACAATACTGCGTCTTCAAATGAGTTAATTTAGTGTGTAGTTTATAAGATCAAATAATTTATTATGAGTAATTTACAACCTGTCGTGCGTAAACAGATAATGTTAGTCGAAGATGATTACGAATTGGCTAACTTAATAAAAGATTTTCTTCTCAAATATGAATTTGATGTCAGCATTGTAGGTGACGGCATTGAGGCTGTTCGACGCATTATCGATGAACAACCTGCTCTGGTTATTCTTGATATAATGTTACCAGGTCAAACCGGCATGGAGGTATGCAGGCAAGTCCGTTCATCTTATTCGGGGATGATACTGATGCAAACTGCATTAGATGATGATATTGATCAAATGATGGGGCTCGAATTAGGAGCCGACGATTACGTAGTAAAACAAGTACAACCGCGTTTGTTATTGTCGCGCATTCGAGCTTTATTGCGTCGCATTAGCCATGATGCTGACAACTTAACGCGACCCCCTTCAACTGAAAGTGATCCCAACAGTTTAGATTTGGGGCGTTTGGTCATCAATATCTCTCACAGAACTGTCTATTTAGATAACAAGATCATAGATCTGAGCACCGCCGAATTTGAGTTACTGTATCTGCTGGCAAGAACCCCGGGGCAGGTCGTATCTCGTGACATCATAGTGCAGCAAATCCGTGGCTACGACTACGACGGTTTAGACAGGTCCATAGACAGACGAATTTCTAGGTTACGGAAGAAATTACTTGACGATCCCGTTCGCCCTAACTTGATTAAAACCGTCCGCGGCAAGGGTTACCAACTTTGCATACATTTTTGCGGGTACTAATGAGGTAATATTATGGTCAGAGCTTTTTCCATTCTCTGGGTGGTAATTTTTTTGCCCATCATTTTCTTATCCTTCTCTAGCGACTATAGTCCAGTGTGGTTGTTTAATCACTACGTACTAAAAACAGCTTCGATAAAGCAAGAGTCTGGTACTTTTCATTTAATTGAACAAACATTAGCAGATACGCCAACAGAGAAATGGCCGCAGAAAATCGAGCAATTGGCATTGGAGTTTGGTAATGAATTGCAACTGCTGCCTTTACCAACCGCAACAAAAAACCAGTCACTGCAACAACAATTGCAAAGGAATAAATATGTTTTCATCGAGGGCATCCCTAATCTATTGTTGCGCCGTGTAGGCGATAGCCAGTGGGTCATTTCTCTGGCTATGGGCATGTCGGAAAAGGAATATATTATCCGAGCTGCTCGTGGTTCCTTTCATCTAGCAATAAAAAAGTTTGAGAGCAGTCCTCGTGAACAATGGCCTGAGCAGTTAAAAGAGTTATCGACATATTTTCCTCATGACATCAAACTTTTAACAAAAGCCGATGTAGCGCTAGATCAAGATCAAATGGCGAAGTTAAATCAAAACGAGCCAATCTGGGAGATCAGAGACCAAATTCAGGTCGTTGTTCATGCACTTTTACCAGATCAACATACCATACTCAGAGTCATTACTGTCCCCGCTCATAACTCGCTCAATATAGCGATGGTCTCCCTTATTTTCATTGTAATCGTTTCCGTGTGCATGTTTGTTTGGGTTTATCCATTATGGCGTGATTTAAAGCGTCTTAGTATTACCGCAGATAAATTTGGATATGGTTATCTAACGGAAAGAGCTGAACTAGCAAAAACATCTGTTGTTGCCCGCTTGGGACTTTCATTTAATCAGATGGCCGACAGGATAGAAAAATTGATCCAAGGTCAAAAAGAACTGACCAATGCAATTGCCCATGATCTACGTACCCCCTTGTATCGGCTAAGATTTGCTTGTGAAATGTTGCACAGTGATGATATAAGCGAAAAAGACCGACAAAAATACCAACGCAGCATCAATACCAGCATTGATGATTTAGATCACTTGATAAACCAAACCTTAATTCTCTCCCGTTATAATCGGGCGATGGATATCAGCCATTTTTCAGAAATTAATCTAGCGAGCAAAATTGCCGTTGAAATTGATCACTATCGCTTAGAATATAAATCACTGACCGTTAATTTTGACCTCACCCCAGAGTTAGAAAATCGGCTGTTATTTATCGACAGCAGAGCCTTGTTGAGAGCACTAAATAACCTCTTGTCAAACGCAGCTCGCTATGCAAAAGAACAAGTGAAAATTGGTCTTTATCTGAATAATACTCATTGTGTGTTAACCGTTGAAGATGATGGTCCTGGTATTAATGAAGAGCATTGGCAGAGCGTATTCGAGCCTTTTGTTCAGTTACAAAATACCCACCGTGACATAGCTAACGGGCATGGTCTAGGGCTGGCCATTGTGCAACAAATAGCCCTTTGGCATAAGGGAGAGGTGAGCATAGGGCGTTCCGCTTTAGGTGGTGCCAAATTTGACATTGGCTGGCCGTTGCAATTGAGGTAATGTCAATATCATTAAGTACCTCATATTCCCCAAAGTTGAATACCATCAAGCAAGTTTGGAGTTGGCTACGACAACGCTATCTTGCCGGCCAAAGTATTGAGAACTAAAACGATATCATTTCCCAGATATGTAACGCATGGAACGGCTTTTTAGAAATATCAAAAAGGGTCACGGAAATGTACTTGGGAGATTGGGTAAACCTGCACCGTTAATTGTCCGAAATAGTATAATTCTTGTCTACTTTTCACCAACGGATTAATCCACAGGTTGTGTGTCACACACGGTCACATTCTGTCCTAATACTGCCATAGACCCAAATAATAAATCCCATTAACCTATCTCCATATTCAGAATTAATGATACGAAACAAACCGATTTCTCTAGTTTGAGCACTATCAGAGCAGGACGAAACACATTAAAAGCAAGAGATTAAGGTCTTTATTTTAAATAACAGATACACATTATAAAAAGGTTTAATGGTGTTCAATATGAATAACTTATTTAGTAAAAAGGGATTAAGACTAGTTTTGCTTACAGGATTTTCTGCAGCATTAATTGGTTGCAGTCTAGAGTCAGACGAATTAAAAGATGCCTTAACTCACGATGCAAAAATGTCTTTTGTTAATGCATTAGATTACATGGCAGATTTTCATGTTAAGAAAAGATATATAAGCTCAAGCTATAGCGGCTTGTTTGACAGCAAAAATATTTCTTCAAAAGATGTTCCTAAAAAGGCCACTGGTTCCACCTATGCTTATAGTTACAGAGCAATCCACAACATGGTCAATTTGGGTGTTAAAGACAGTAACAGTAACAGCAATAAGCAAAAGATGTACAAATCATTAAGTGATGGTGACAACCTCTGGGTAATTGCATGGGAGTCTGCAGAACAGATAGAGCTATCGGTCATCTCTAAAAAGAAAAGCAATAGAACTGGTGCATTCAATGTCAGAGTTTTTGCTGATGGAAACTACAACATTGTTGTCGATGGGACCCAAGTAGCCACCACCGAAAAGGCTAAGGTGTCTGGTTTTATTACTGTAGATACCTGTGCAGATGGATTAACTATTAATGGCGCAGCAATTGATTTATGTACAGGTGACCCTGGTCAATCTTACTTATTGGTTGTTGATAAAAATGGCAAGCGTGTTATGGCAAAAGAATAGCGAATGATCTGTTCATAAGCATCTAAGGTAACAAGACCGAAAATATTATTAAACTGTAAGTATATTTATTATATTGATATTAAAATCAATACTAAAACAAACCATTAATCAACATCCACTTAGCCAAATAATACTCATAGATATTATCCACTCTATTTTTATAGTGTATTAATCAACTCTTAATTAGGAGTTTTTGACATCATTTTTAAGAATCATGTTGATTAAATAAATATAAAAACAATGGAGGAAACTGACTATAACAATTTGTCACTAAAATCAAATTTCAATGCAGACGGCGATAATATAAATCAAGATAATTTAATTCAAAAGATAGCTCCGAAGGCGAAATATCATTCATTCCATTGGGAAACTTTCAGTATGCGTTTGGTACTGGCTTAGATAAATAGAAGTGAGAATAAAAAATGACGAAAATTTTAGTAATAATTACCGCAAGTCTTATTACCGTTAGCGTAAATGCAGCACCGTTTGAAACGAGTGTTAGCGGGTTTATTGGTACAAAAAATGTTGATGATAGTGCATGGAAACCTTTTGAAAATCAGTTTGAATATGGAGCTGTTTTTGATATCAAACCTGTCCATTGGCCTGTCAGTATTGTTGCCGGCGTATACGGCTCTTCAGATGGGCATGACGACAGCGACGGCAAAACAACCCATGGTTTTACGTCTGAATTACTTCTAGGGGTTAGAAAGACGTGGTCAATTAGCGGTACAGATCTACACCCGTATTACGGGATGGGGCTGGCTTATATATATGGAGAAATGGAAGATGCAAGCGATACCCACGATGACTCTGCGATAGGGTACTGGGCTGGTACTGGTATTTACTGGACAATCGACCAACATTTTGATGTCGGAATAGAAGGACGATATTCACAAGCAGAGATTGAGTTAGACGGCAGTGATATCGAAGCTGGTGGTGCCCACCTTGGCGTTACCTTAGGTTATCGTTGGTAGTTAAGGGTTATAGTGTTGTGGTCTAATAAAGTAGGACACCACTCTTTCGGTTGTACATGATCAGAGGTATACCGCTTTAGAAGCTCGCCACGCTGTCGATGTTGCCCAGACTATTTTAAGGCGCTGGACCGAACAGCTAAAAACGAACGTAGCGGTATAACTCATCTCTAATTTAGAAATTTATGATCTATCTCAGGTAAGGGAAATGCGCTTAGGTAGGGTAAGTGTCGAGTAAAGGTGGTGCAGCTCAGCATTACAAAATCCGAAGAAGTGCTGCATTTACTACATGGAGTGAAATTGCAGGTAATTGTTCGGTTTGTTAACCATCAAGTCTACGCGTTAAGTTAACAGTACCATTGGGAATAATGTATTCAACCTATCGATATTGGTGATCTAAATAAAAAATGGCCTCAAACATGCATTTGAGACCATTGGTATTTATTATATTAAGATTTTAAACTTAAGTTTTACCACTTAATCATTACTTATATTGAGCACGTTCAGAGTTCAAACCTTTTATCAGACCCACACACATAATTAGCATTACAAAGGTAAAGGGTAATCCAGTTGTCACAACGCCAGCTTGCAAGGCTTGCAGCGACTCGGTGCCACCAAGCCAAAGCATCGCTGCAGCAATAGCACCTTGTACTACCGCCCAGAAAATACGCTGTGGTACAGGCGCATCAATCTTACCGCCCGACGTGATACTGTCGACCACAAGCGAAGCAGAATCCGATGACGTAATAAAGAATATTAAGACTAATACAATCGACAACACGGACAATACATTACCATACGCCATCGCATCAAATACGTGGAATAATGATAACGATATATCAGTCAAACCATTCGTACCCAGTTCACCTACTTTATTAATGACTTGATCAATTGCAATACCGCCGAACGTCGCCATCCAGACCAATGTCACTAACGTTGGAACAAAGATAACAGCGCACAAGAATTCACGTACTGTACGACCTTTAGAAATACGCGCAATGAACATACCAACGAATGGGGCTAATGAAATCCACCATGCAAAGTAGAATACTGTCCAACCCTGCATCCACGCAACATCACCACGGTCATGCGGATAACTAAGAGCAACAAAACTCTCTGCATAAGCAACGAAAGTTTCTGGAATCGTTACGGCAATGACATCAAAACTTAAAATCAGCATAAAAGCTAATAGCGAAAATGCTAACATCATATTGATATTACTCAATACTTTAACACCGCCATTAATGCCTCGAATAACAGATATAATTGCAATTAAGGTAACAAAAACAATAACCATCAGCTGCAAGCCAATACCGCTTTCAATGCCAAATACGTGATTGACACCACTCGCAGCTTGCTGTGCACCAAGACCAAGTGATGTGGCGAGAGAAAATAACGTCGCAAGTACAGCCATGATATCAATGATGTGACCAGCCCAGCCCCACGTTCTATCACCAATTATTGGATAAAATACCGAGCGGATTGATAATGGCAGACCTTTGTTATAAGAGAAGAAAGCCAGAGCAAGTCCCACAATGCCGTAAACAGCCCAGCCATGGATACCCCAGTTATAAACCGTGGCCGCCAATGCTAATGATTTTGCTTCTGCCGTAAATGGCTCAACATTTAATGGGGTTCCCCACCAGTTAGTGAAGTAAGCCGTTGGTTCAGCAACCCCCCAAAAAAGTAGACCAATACCCATACCTGCAGCAAATAACATCGTTACCCAAGATAGGGTTGAGTGTTCAGTTTTTTCTTGCTTACCACCAATTCGGATTTTACCAAATGGAGATATAATCAACATCATAGTAAAAAGAACAAAGAAGTTAGTTGACCACATAAAAAACACATCGAATTCAGCCATGATGCTATTGCGAATACTAGTTAGTGTTTCGTTTGCGGTGGTAGGGTCAGCGAGGAGGAGTGCAGAGAGGAGGAGGATAATAAGGCCAGCGCTAATGCCGAACACGGGGTTATGTATATCTGCTCCCCATTTTTGAATATTATCCTGACCGACTTGGTAATCTGTGGTTCCAATACTGTATTTGTTTGTCAAACTACATGTATCTATGGGGCGGTGTTTAATTAACGTACTACTCATAACCACTGTTTAAGAATATCCTGCAATACTTTTTGAACGAAAAGTAAAAACGAAATGACCATCACATAAAAATGAGCCGGGCATAAATAAAGTGCGCAGACTAACAATAACAAGATAAAAACTCAAACAAAGCTTGCCTCTCTCCCCCCCAAGGTAAAGTCGATATGTTCACTTTCTGTTATCAATTGCTTGTTTGATTACGTTGAAAAATTTATAAACAGTTGTGCCCCTTTTAATAAAGCGTATCAAGCGGCCGAGAGTTTAGATTACCTAAGGAATTACATTCTTTTCAAAGGCTTAACGACTGAATCTAAACCTTCTATTTTCAGCGCTAAACATAACTGCAACAGTTGTCCTAACTCCCCCTCAGGAAAACCTTTCTTAGCAAACCACAGCAAGTACTCATCTGGCAGATCTATCAGCACTCGCCCAGCGTATTTACCAAAGGGCATCTTCATTCTCGCCAATTTGATCAAGTTTTCTTTTTCTAGCATTACCCAAATCCGAATAGAAATTACTGGGCTGAGAATATCACTGTTCCAACGCTTACTTAAAGCGCTATTACAAATGCCTCTTTGAGCCAATACAGACGTTCAGGCGTTGATGATTGCGACTAGTTTTCTAGAGTGGTTCCCAACCGATCGATCCAATAATTGATTGCATCCTTGGCGTCATCGAGAGAATCAATCATGGTCGACAGATCTTTATTGCCAGCTTGACGATCAATTGCAGCAAATAATGCTTGCCCAGTCTTAGCATCACTCACGAGCAATTCAATGCTCGCGCTGCCAACATTGGTATGCTCTCCCGTTGTTACCTTAGAGATAGTAGAGATTGCTAAGCCAAACGGTAGCACACTGCTCGTTACTGCCAACACAGGGTTCGGGGTTTCTACATTGCTCAACGCAATACTTAGGCGCAACGTTTTCTCGCTCGGATGGTCAACAACTTTTTTGTATGGTGCCAATTTCAGTTTGATGCGATCAATAATGTAATGAGTTAGTTCACCTACATCCTCGGCACTGATGCTGTCTTCATCGGTAATAACAAAAACTTGGTCTATCACTACCGAATCGTATTGTGCCAATTTAGCTTGCAAACGTTGAGGATCTCGAAGACCTAACTTTGCCCACACCAAATCAACGCCGCCGTCCGGTCCCTGAACAAAGTCATCGTATGAAGTAAATTTGGTGCTCTTTGAGATTGCTCCTGAGGCACAGCCAAAAAGCATACTTGCCGTAGCAAGTAGCATAATGGTTTTGATGGTCTTCATTCATTCCCTCAATCCTTTACAGTATTAGGGAATGATATACTCTATATAAGTACGCTGTCATTATAATGGTCGTAAACAAAACCAATTATATTAATTTTGAGATCAATGCGTCACACGGTGTAGGTATTCAACCACGACCTGATTGCCATCAATGTAAGCGCGTTTAATTTCACCATCCACTGTCATGCGGCTTTCTAAGTTAACTTCTTTGACATCTGGCTGAGTACGAAGAGATGGGATCACTCGATTAGACTCAAGATTAAGTAAGTGGCAAAAGCGGGAAACAAAAGGCATTGAAAGAGCACGTTCGCCCCTTAAAATGCTTGAAAACTCAAGCTGACTAATACCCAGTCTTTTGGCAAATTCCATTTGTGTTAAACGCATTTTTGATTTTTGCGACATCCAAACTTGATACAACGCTTCACTATCTTTTGCGGTAAATTCCATAAATGAGGTCCTGTTCCTACACTGCGCAGTTATACAACGTAACTGTTACTAATATTTGCTGTGCATTGTGGACAAATAAAACCTGTCATTGTCAGTGTTTGGTAAAGGCCCGTTGATATTTTTGGCAAAAATACCAAAGACGTGCCACAGCGTCATATTTAGATGAAACAAGATGTATAATTAGTATTACAAAGCAAGCAGGCGAGCATCTTTGCTCGCCTGCTGCCACTCTACTCAAATATCATTGCTGCCTATAGCCAACCTGCGATCAACATTTTAAACCAATCAAAAATACGTTTAAAAATTCCGCCTTGGTCAACAGACTCCAAAGCAGTAAGATCTGATTTCGCAACTTGATCGCCATTTACCGAATAAATCACTTCACCAAGGACCTGCCCAGCGGTGATTGGGGCAACCAAGTCACTATTATAAACAAGCTCTGCTTTTACTCTGTTTACATCCGACTTAGGCAAAGTAATGTAAATGTCTGTTTTTGTACCTACTTTAAGACTATCCGACTCCCCCATCCATAAGCGTTGCTCGCTAATTGCCTTGCCTTCTTCACTTGCTCGGACAGTATCAAAGAATCTAAAACCATAGCTAAGTAACTGCTTACTCTCTGATTCACGGGTCTTAGTGCTACTTGAACCCATCACAACCGAGATTAAGCGCATGTCACCGTTGGTTGCTGATGTAGCCAAACTATAGCCAGCACCGCTGGTATAGCCCGTTTTCATGCCATCAACGTTAAGGCTTCTATCCCTTAACAAGCCATTTCGGTTGTATTGAGTAATGCCGTTATAAGCAAATGAGGCTTCACTATATAAAGGATAAATAGTGGGTAAATCGCGAATGATCGCTTGGCTCAATAGAGCAATATCATAAGGCGTTGAATATAATCCATCGCTATCCAGTCCATGCGGATTTGTATAAGCCGTATTATCAAGCCCTAGCCGCTTTGCCCAGCTATTCATTAAGCCAACGAAAGCTCCTTCGCTTCCTGCAATGTGCTCAGCAATCGCCACGCTTGCATCATTACCCGATTGAACAATCAACCCACGATACAGGTCCATAAATGAAACGGACGTTCCTACTTCAATAAACATCTTCGAGGAATCAGGGAAATTCTTAGCCCACGCATTTTGGCTAATGGTTACTTTATCATCGAGTGAAATATTACCCGAGTTCATCTCTTGCCCTGCGACATAAGCTGTCATCAACTTAGTTAAACTTGCAGGGTTTAAAGCCTCATGCGCATTACGCTCTACCAATACTTGCCCTGTATTGTAATCCATCAATATATAGCCTTTAGCGCCAATAGCGGGAGGGTCTGGTGTAATTGAAGGTGCAGCTAATATCGCAGTTGAACTAAAGACACTGACTAACAAAGCCGATTGTATAAGACGTTTTGTTTTCATCGCACTCTACCAATTAAAAGATTCATCCCAGTATATTGAAAGCGTAGGCGGTTTCAGCCCATCTGTTACGCTTGGTTACTGTTACACAAGATTTGATGCAAAGAAATGTGAACTGGCTTATGCAACCATTATTTCAATGTATTTATGCGGGCATAAAAAAAACCAGTACAAATACTGGCTTTCAAAATTGATGGGGAGATTTTATGCTGCTTGCGGTGCTTTTGTAATGGAGTCTCGATAGCTAAACCATAAGTAAGTGACCACCAACGAGAAAAACAGATAAGAAAGCGCAAATACCAAAGGTGAGCTAATCAACTCAGCAGAAATGCCTAATGCAACACCAACTACTGTAATTGTGAGTTTGGAAAACAAACCGCAAATTAGCAAAAACAAAGCGAATTCAGGAAATCGAGTTGTCCTAAATGCAAACCAATAGCAACTTCCTACCGCCAAAGATGCAACAGATAGCCCTAACATAAAAGAATGAAGGTGATCTGCTGAAGCCGCTCCAGCAGAGAGCGATGCCATTAAAATTAGAACTAGTTTCATAGTGCCTGCCCTTAAAGTAGTTAAAAAGCATCCTTTCATTAATGAAAACTCATTTTGCGCGCATTTTCTCATCAAATATAAAAGTTTCAAGCACTAAATTGTTGCAATTTTTATCTATTTTTCACCACCCCTCACCCAAGCAACATAATGATAACAACCAACAATGGTTTTATTGTTGCTATTCCATTACTTATACTAATAAATCAGTAAGCAAGATTGTTGCGTTAACATAATTTAAACATGAAAATAAATGCTTTTCCATAGTAAATATGACGTTTAATTCAATCCGTAGGCAAGGCAACTAAAAGTTGCCAGTTTACTGAAATTCTAAGTGCAAGCTTCAACCTTCGCCGTCTTTCAAAGCCAAGTGAGCATTTAGATTATCTATGTCGTTCAACCATTCAGGGGGAAAGCAAATTAGTTTAAGCAAAAAATGAGGGCGTTAATTGTTATTAGCATTGGAATAGAAACATAAAACCGATTTTTTATCCTTTACTGATATTAGAAGGAATCATGTAGCCCATTATTTCCCATTTATTTTTACACACCAAAAGAAAGCCCTTTATTTTTATAATAAATACTAAAAAATACTTGTTATATACATCACGTTTTTTGCGCAATTTTGTAATACACCTCTTAGTCCTGTAGGCATGGAATTGTGACAAGAGTGAGTTAGACAGTATTAAATTACAGTTAAAAAGCCAAGAGTCGATATTTAGTTCAAATTATTAAACTAATTCCGCTTGAATTTTATTGACTTAGATTGGTTAAACCTTAGACTGTTGTTAGCTAGAAAACGGTTCTTGTCTAGAACGCCGTTTCGTTGGAATACATCTATTTCTTCTGTACGTCGTGCGCGATAGCAATCTCCTTTTCCACGCTATCCGTGCCGCTTAGGCGTAACTGAGAAATATATAGGAAAGACCGATGTCTGATACAGTGACTGGAACAGTGAAATGGTTCAACGAAACTAAAGGTTTTGGCTTCATCAAGCAAGAAAACGGCCCTGACGTATTTGCGCACTTTAGTGCAATTACAGGTGACGGTTTCCGCACTTTAGGTGAAGGACAGCCAGTTGAATTCACAATTACTCAAGGTCAAAAAGGTCCTCAAGCTGAGAACATTAAAGTTCTTTAATTTGTCGACAAAATCGATTTTAATAGCCAGCTAATTTAGCTGGCTATTTTCATTCTTGGTAACTCAAAAACATGGCTCTTAAACCTACAATATATAAATATCGCATTGCGCTTTCTGATACTAATCGTGACTATTATGATTCGCTTTCTTGCACAATTGCTCTTCACCCTTCAGAAACCGTCTCTCGAATGATGGCTCGTGTAATGGCATTCTGCCTAAACGCATCACCAGAGTTGGTTTTTACCAAAGGTATTTCAACCATTGAAGAGCCTGACCTATGGCAAAAGGCATTAGACGGCACCATTGACCATTGGATCGAAGTTGGCGAACCTTCCGTTGACCGAATCAAAAAAGCGACACGTCTAGCGAAAGAAGTTCAAGTTTATACTTTCAACAGCAAATCAGATGTGTGGTGGAACCAATCAAAAAGCAAATTAGCGCCTCTAAAGGCAACAATCCATCAATTTGATGAAAAAAGTATTGAGGCTCTCGCAAGCAGCGTTCAACGTGGTATGGAGCTTTCAGTAATGATCACAGGCAACAGCCTATTTGTCGACAGTAGCGAAGGCTCATACGAAGTCACATGGGAAACCCTGCAAAGCCATGATTGATTTGAAACAAGCGGTTTGTGATATCGAAGCCGATCAGCTAGATGTCATCAATCTTGATTCCCCACAATGGGAACAATTCTATCAAGCAAATAATGGGTTGTTTACCAAGGTGCAAAAGGCGAAGCCAAATCGTCTTGCCACCCATCATTTGTTGGGGCTCTTGACCAAAGCTCATATTGAAGCGCTAAGCCAAGTGGAAACGCACCACAGTTCGGTTAAAGCGATGAAGCAAGCATTTAAGCAAGAGTTAGGCGAAGAACATGCTGCCAATTTTCATTATTCCGATGGCGAGCAACTGATTTTTGTTACTCATCTTTGGCTATATCTACAAGGTTATTTGGCGATGGACTTTAGCTTAGCCAACGATCATGCAGAGCAAACCGCTACTACAATAGTAGAGCTGAATGGCGGGGATAGCCAAGCGCTTCGAACCAAATTTATGGCTAGTTTTTATCAAGCAAAAGCACTGTCAAATAATGCAAATTCGAGTAATGGGATAATCGATTGGGTGAAAAGACTATTCCACTAAGCCGCTAGAAAAAGCTCCCAACTGGGAGCTTTTTTGATTCAGGTCTAAGTATATTCGGCACCGTTCACAGATAGCGATTAGGTACTCGTGAATCAATGAATCTTCATCAGAAACATCAACATCAACAACAAGTGATAGAATCGAAATGAAATTCACATCCCTAAATGCTAATAATGTGAATTCTAGAATCGACTCTTAAAGGCTAGGCAATACCAAGAACTCTAGCATCAAATAAATAAAACCAATTTGTAACAATTTTTATTTATTCAGAACTCCAACACACTAGTTCTATTAATTGTTTTCCTAATTATAAATAAGAATGAGGACCAAAAACTTCGTAATGAATTCGATTTCGTGACACACCAAAACCATCAAGTTGTTTGACCACAAATTCCATAAACGCAACCGGACCGCATAAATAAAACTCTCCGCTTGTTAAAGGTAAGCATTCAATATTGTTTAGGTCCATATTACCGTGCTGATCTCGATACCATATTTGATGTTGCCAATCATTTTCCATCACTAACTGCTGGCTTTCATTAGCAAACGTATGCTGCAATTCTGACTCACACGCATAGTAATAACTCACGTTGTTTTTGTTCTGCACTGCCATCGTTTGTGCCATCGCTTGTATCGGAGTGGCACCGACTCCTGCTGCGATTAACACAACCGGGTTATTGGTTTGTTGCAAATAAAAGTCACCCGCTGGTGGATAAACCATTAATGAATCACCCGTCTGAAGTTCATTGTGTAGAAAATGGGACACAATCCCTTGGTAAGAACCCTCTGCATTCTGCGTACCCTCACGTTTCACTGAGATTCGGTAGTTAACGCCGTTTGATGCTTGAGAAAGTGAATATTGGCGGATCTCAACATGCTCATTATTGCGCGGCTTTACTTCAACACCTAAATATTGACCTGCTTGGAAGTCAGTAACCATCTTTCCATCCACAGGACTAAGTACAAAGCTAGTCACAAATTCAGATTCATTATTTTTCTGAGAAATAATGAATTCTCGAGCGCCACGCCAGCCGCCATTCATGTCCGCACTCTGCTGATATAAAACTTCTTCTCGGTCGATAAAGACTTGGGCTAAGAAAAGATAGGCGGCAGTCCAAGCTTCTTCCACTTCATTGGTAAAGGCATCAGGTGCTAGTTCACGCAGTGTTTCTATTAAATGATGACCAACAATTTGGTAATGCTTTGCTTGGATGTTAAAGCTGGTGTGTTTATGTGCAATGCGTTCTACTGCGAGTGTTAGTGCCGATAGGTTCTCAATATTTTTCGCGTAAGCTGCGATAGCCTCGAACAAGGCAACACTCTGGCGTCCTGTTTTTTGGTGAGTCATATTGAAGATGTTTTTTAATTCAGGGTTATGACTAAACATGCGCTGGTAAAAATGCTGTGTTAATGCCGGTCCCGCGCTTTCAAGCAATGGAATGGTACTTTTAACAACTGCAATATGATTTTCGTTGAGCATAACGATTTTCTCCTAATTATTATAATTGGCTCGTTGGAAAACGAAGCCGCAGCATTCAAGGCAGGATTGGTGCCAACTTAATAACCCCTGTATACCCAAGTGACTTCAGGCTAACAAATCAAATAATTGAGTCAAAATGACTACTTTGTTTTATGTCAAAATGACACTAGAATAGTAATCAAACTCATTCGAGGTTAGTACATGCAAGATATTTCGATTTCTACCTTGTTGGATATGACAGCAGGGTTAGCCAGTGGTCATAACGATCAAGAACGCTTTAACAAACTGCTTGATGCTATTCGCAAAGCGGTACAATGTGACTGCGTCGCACTCCTCGGGCTACAAGGCGATACATTATTACCGCTAGCAATCCAAGGCGTAACTAGAGATACCTTAGGCAGGCGTTTTAAAGTCAGCGACCACCCTCGCTTTGAACAAATATGCCAAGCTAAAAGTGTGGTTCGCTTTGATGCTGATAGCTCGTTGCCTGATCCTTTTGATGGTCTACTGCTCGATTATGATGGCGAACTACCCATGCATGCCTGTATGGGCTTGCCGTTGATTTACGCAGATCAACTTTTGGGGATCCTCACTTTTGATAGTTTGACACCAGACATTTTTCACACGATTCCCGAGCGTAGTTTAGAAGCTTTATCTGCAATTGTTGCATCGCACCTTAAAGTAGCGTTAACCGTTTCACAGCTTGAACAGCAAGCCAAACAAACCCAAGAAAAACTTGAGGAGTTGAATCAAGAAGTTTGGGAGCGCGATGGTGGTGAAATCATTGGTAATAGCACAGCGATGCAAAATTTGAATGCCGATATTTCGGTGGTGGCACCTTCCGATTTCACCATTTTAATTCACGGTGAAACTGGCGTAGGTAAAGAATTGGTCGCACGCAGTTTACATCACCAATCGCGTCGCAGCCGCCAGCCTTTGATATACGTTAACTGCGCAGCTATTGCCGAATCTCTTATTGAGAGCGAATTGTTTGGACATATTAAAGGGGCCTTTACTGGCGCGGATAAATCTCGTTTAGGTAAATTTGCACTTGCCGATGGCGGCACGATCTTTCTAGATGAAATTGGCGAGTTGAGCTTAACTGCTCAAAGCAAATTATTACGCACACTACAAAACAACGAAATTCAACCCGTTGGTCAAGACCACATACAGAGTATTGATGTGCGGGTACTCGCCGCCACAAATCGCGATCTAAAACAAGAAGTTGATCAAGGTCGATTTCGCCCTGATTTATACCACCGACTAAGTGTCTATCCTCTTACCGTCCCACCACTGCGTCATCGTGAAGAAGATGGCATTCTTCTCGCCGGTTATTTCCTTGAACAAGCGAGGAAAAAATTAGGTCTTATTCAATTAAAATTCACCAAAGACGCTTTAATGCAGTTGCCCCACTATGACTGGCCTGGCAATGTCCGCGAGCTAGAACACGTCATCAACCGTGCCGCATTGAAAGCACGTGCTCGCGGAACCCTAAATCACACCGTATCAGTCACTGCCGGTGACCTCGCTATTGAAGGTAGCCCACAAAATCACCCTGCCAACCTACCATCTGTGCAAAATTCGCAGCAGCAAGCCGCTGAGGTTCAAGATCTCCGCCAAGCCACAGACGAATACCAATCCAGATTGATCATTAATGCACTACAACAAGCAAAATTTAATTGGGCTGAAGCGGCAAGGCAGTTGAATGTTGATCGTGCGAACTTAGTCCGGTTAGCTAAACGGTTGGGCATTCAAGTAACCAAACAACACAATATTAAATATTAAATATTTATATTGTTTCTATTGTTTATGCTATGTGTCTAACTTGTTACAATGACGCTGTTTGTTATTGGAATTGAATAGGTACATCATGAAAGTCATTCGCTGGATTCTCGGTCGCATCATTCTCTTATTGAGTTTTGTATTCTCGCCACGAGGTATAAAACGCGCGGCAGAAGACCAACAAGTCGTCGATCAAAAATCAGCCCAATTAGCGCTGTATCAATTCGAGGCTTGCCCATTTTGCGTAAAAGTAAGGCGTTCCATGAAACGTCAATCTGTAGAAATTGAGCTTAGAGACGCGAAGAACGATGCTAAACATAGAGCAGAGCTCGAATCTGGCGGTGGCAGAGTGAAAGTGCCCTGCCTACGAATTGAAGAAAAAGATGGTGTTCAGTGGATGTATGAATCTTCAGACATCGTCGCTTATTTAGAAAAAGAATTTGCTTAATTCCGCCCCTGCCAACTATATTAAAATCATATAGATAACTGATACAAGCATCCCCCAGAAGGATCTAATAGTCTCTATTCTGGGGGGGATAACACAGTCAGCCATGCGGTCTCACCTCTCTCACTATTTATTATCAGTATGAGGCATTACACAAGGAATGTGATTTTATGGATAAATTCACTGGCATACCGTTTGAAGCAAATCGAATCAAAGCCATCGTATTCGACCTTGATAACACACTGGTCAGTTCCGATATGAATTTCTTCTGGCTACGAGACGAACTCGGCTGCCCTGCTGGAATCGATTTGCTTACTTTTGCCGATGATATTGCCTGTCCGAATCAACGCGCTGATGTTGCTCAACTGATTCTTGATCATGAAATGGAAGACGCTAGAAGCTCTTATCCAATGCCCGGGTGCGCATCAATATTACGCTATATCGAAACACAGGCAATGCATACCGCCATCATTACTCGTAACTGTTTTGAGGCTGCTTCAACCAAGGTTCAACACAACAATCTTAACATCAGTCGCATTATAAGCCGTGAACATTTTGCCCCAAAACCAGCGCCTGATGCACTGAATTCATTGGCTGATGAATGGCAATTGTTTCCTAATGAAATACTTTATGTTGGTGATTATTTATACGATTTACAGTCCGCTTTTAACGCCAATATGCCTTCTTGCCTAGTTACGCATGGCATTGATAAACCTTTCGAACACCAAGCTTCGATTGCTGTTCCACATCTAGATGATCTAAGGCAATTGCTGCCTAATAACAATAAGAGTAACAATAAATAGTTTATTCAATATTATGGTAGGAAGACAACGATGCCTAAAAACAAAGTGCTGGTTTTGTATGCTCACCCTTCTCAGCACCGCTCTGAAGTTAACCAACCACTATTTAGTGCTGCCGAAAATATTGAAGGGGTCACCGCTGTTGACCTTTATTACGAATACCCAAGCTATAACATCAATATTGATCATGAACAAAAGCGCTTGATAGAACATGACGTGATCATTTTTCAATTTCCTCTCTATTGGTACTCCACTCCTGCCATGCTAAAAGAATGGCAAGACTTAGTATTGGAATATGGTTTTGCTTATGGCAGCCAAGGCACAGCGCTGAAAGGAAAACGTTTTTTATGTGCCCTTTCCGCTGGGGGAAAAGCTGACGCCTATCAAACCGAAGGCTACAATCATTTCACTATTCGTGAGCTTCTCTATCCAATTGAGCAGATGGTTGCACTGACTGGCATGAAATATATGGCGCCATTGGCGCTCTTTGGTGCTCGAACCGCAAGGGAAGATGGTCGAATTAGCCAACATAGCAAAAACTGGCAGAAACTACTTACAGCCTTAGTCAACGATCAATTTGACTATAAACGGGCCTATGAAGTAGAAAAGCTTAACCCGTACCTCAATCAACTGATCCTAGGAGAAAAAGCATGACCGGTTACTTCCTTCAAGCTTTCATCTACCTAGTGGCTGCCGTTATAGCGGTACCGATTGCAAAGCGTTTAGGTTTGGGGTCGGTATTGGGCTATCTGATTGCCGGCGTTGTCATTGGACCCATCATTGGTTTAGTTGGTGAGGAAACCACCACTATTCAGCACTTTGCTGAGTTTGGCGTAGTAATGATGCTGTTTTTGGTCGGCCTAGAGCTTGAGCCAAAAATGCTTTGGAACATGCGTAATCGCTTACTCGGATTAGGCGGTTTACAAGTCGGTGGTACCACCATTGCTGTCATGGGGATAGCGCTTGCCTTTGAACAACCATGGACTATAGCACTAGCGATTGGTTTGATTTTTGCGCTCTCTTCCACCGCCATCGTACTGCAGACATTCAACGAAAAAGGATTAACGCGCACAGAAGGTGGTCAAAATGCATTCTCGGTGCTGCTGTTTCAGGATATTGCCGTCATTCCAATGCTCGCTTTTATACCACTATTAGCATTACCTCAACTGGTCGAACAGGCACAGAACGCCGCTTCTACTGCCGCCGAGCACCACGAAGAGCTAAGCCTAGTGGCTGGGCTTCCCGGCTGGGGCTACGCATTAGTTATCATCGTTTCCATTGCTGGTCTGGTTACAGGGGGGCATTACTTAAGCCGCCCATTATTCCGCTTTGTGGCAAGTTCCGGGCTAAGAGAAATTTTTACCGCGACAGCACTCATGTTAGTAGTGGGAATTTCTGCCCTTATGAGCCTAATTGGGCTATCACCTGCTCTAGGCGCTTTCCTCGCTGGTGTGGTTCTGGCAAACAGTGAGTTTCGTCATGAGTTGGAATCCAATATCGATCCATTCAAAGGCTTATTGCTCGGTCTGTTCTTCATCACGGTAGGCGCTGGCATCAACTTCGGCATTCTTTTCGATGACTTTTTCCTTATCGTCGGACTAACACTCGGTGTGATGCTGCTTAAAGCTTCTGTCCTATACATCTTGGCTTTCTGCTTTCGGATCCGTAAGAGTAACCGCTGGCTATTCACCTTAAGCTTGGCGCAAGCGGGTGAATTTGGCTTTGTGTTGTTAAGTTTTACTACGCAAAACCATGTAATTCCGCTTGATATAGCGCAAACTCTCTCGCTTGTTGTTGCACTTTCAATGTTCCTCACTCCCGGGTTATTCATACTATTCGATAAAGTCATTCTTCCGCGCTATCAGCAAGCTTCAAATCAAAATGAAGCGGATGAGATTGACGATAAAGGAACCGTGATAATTGCGGGCATCGGTCGATTTGGACAAATCATTAACCGTTTGTTGGTCGCAAATGGCATTAAAACCGTTGTTCTTGATCATCAAGCAGCTCAGGTAGATATGGTTCGTCAGTTCAATACCAACGCTTATTTTGGTGATGCCACACGCCCTGACTTGTTACATACCGCTGGGATTGAAGAAGCTGCAATGATAGTGGTTGCGATTGACAATCGAGATACTTCGCTCGAACTGGTCAAATACATTAAACACAGTTATCCGAAAGTGAAGATCCTCGTGCGAGCATTTGACCGAGGAGACAGCTACCTATTACGCCAAGCCGGTGCAGATATTATTGAGATGGAAACCTATCACTCTGCATTAGAATTAGGAGCCCACGCGTTAAGAAAACTAGGACAACACCCGTTCCATGTTGAACAGCAAAAAGCCAGCTACAAACGAGTCGAAAACAAAAAATCCGACATGCTCTACCAAGCGTGGTTAGACGACGCTTCAGGTGATCGATTTGATAACAACTATCGCCAACTATTTATCCACCTTGAAGAGCAGATTAAGCTCGCGCTTGTGACCGACAGGGCCGACAAACATAATAATGATGAACGAGGATGGACACCGCCACCAAAAGGTTACGCGGAAGATTTTGAAGATAATGTTTAAACTGTTTTCACCTCAAGCCTCTCGATTTAAGTAGACAATCGAGTAGACTAAACACTATTACCGATAGTAAGCCGAGAATTCTCTCGGCTAATTTTTTGACAGCGCGTAAATACCTATGACAACAGCTCAACCTACATCCCTTGCTCGCCAGCTATTTAACATGACATGGCCGATGCTATTTGGCGTACTTTCACTGATGAGCTTTCAATTGGTCGACAGTGCGTTTATTGGACAACTTGGAATACTGCCGCTAGCGGCACAAGGCTTTACCCTACCTATCCAAATGGTAATCATCGGTATTCAAGTCGGTCTCGGTATCGCGACCACCGCTGTCATAGCCAAAGCCATTGGCGCAAATCAAGCACGTTATGCCCAGCAACTTGGCGGGTTGGTTATTGCCATGGGTTCAATAGGCGTGGCGTTGTTTTGCTTATGTCTGTATTTGATCCGAGAGCCCATATTGATGCTGCTTAGCGCACCTGACAGTGTCTTTTTAATTATCGACAGTTATTGGGTATATTGGCTGATTAGCTCATGGACAGGCGCACTACTGTACTTTTTCTACAGTGTTTGCCGTGCCAATGGTAATACGATGCTACCCGGCACTATGATGATGGTAACAAGCCTGCTCAACCTTGCGCTTGACCCATTGTTCATTTTTACCTTTGATTTAGGCATAAACGGGGCAGCACTTGCTACGATTGTCGCCTTTAGCATCGGTATTTTGGTCGTCGCGCCTAGAGTGACAGCAAAAGAATGGATCTGTTTTGACTGGCATGATCTTGATGTGGTGAAAAGCCTTAATTCAATTGGCAATATCATGGGACCGGCGATGATTAGCCAGCTTTTGCCTCCGCTATCTTCTATGTTAGCCACCAAACTATTAGCCGGTTATGGTACCACTGCGGTTGCTGCATGGGCATTGGGTTCTCGCTATGAGTTCTTCGCCATTGTCTCTGTGTTAGCGTTAACCATGTCAATGCCACCAATGGTGGGCAGATTACTCGGCGCGAACAAACTTGATGACATTCGTCAGTTAGTAGTGATCGCTTGTAAATATATACTGGCATCCCAGTTAGCCATCGCTCTAATCACATGGTTGAGTAGTGATTTACTCGCTCAATTGATGACAAGCGAAGTCCAAGTCGAACAAATCTTAACGTGGCATTTGATGATTGTACCTTTTAGCTTAGGTCCACTCGGTATTTGCATGCTGATGGTGTCTATCAATAACGCCCTAGGCAAATCCTATATTGCGTTAACCATCTCCGCATTGCGCTTGTTTGCCTTTTTTCTTCCTTGCTTGTGGATCGGCTCAATGATTGGGGGGATTGAGGGGATCTTTTGGGGAGCGATGCTCGGTAACATCGCAGCGGGAATCTGCGCTTGGCTTATGTACCAAAACGCCATACGCCAGTTAACGCAACGAATTGAACTCAAATAGGTTGCATTAAATTTAACCAACCGTTAACCTGAAATTTCACTGATACGGAATTCAAATTATGCATTCAATGTTTACTTACCTTTGGCTTCTTCTCCTTAATACCTGTAGCCGGTAGGTAAACTTACGCCTGGCTACGAGTATGTAGCCAGTTTGCATTAACTCGTAGCCCTAAAAAACAAGGAACGAGTTAATGAATCAACCATCGCAAGCTATACCCTCTTCGCGCTTTTCGTCGCAACACCAACTAGGTTTGCTGTACGCATTTATCGGTTGTTTACTGTTCTCTCTCAAGCCTGTTTTAGTTAAGCTCGCGTACCAAGCAGGGGGAGATGCCACTTCCATCATGGCGCTACGCGCATTGAGCTCACTTCCTCTGTATCTCATTACCTTGCTGTATCTATGTAGATATTCAGAAACACGCCGAAAAATACAACAGTTTGGTTTACCTGCTGCCAGTATTGGCGTTATGGGCTATTACCTTGCTAGTTTTCTCGATATTTCCGCACTTGCGTTTATTTCAGCACAACTAGAGCGATTGCTTATTTTCTTATTTCCATCGTTTGTGGTTTTGATCAGTTGGATAGTACACAAACAGCCACCAAGCAAACGCGTCATCCTAGCAACCTTTGTTGGTTATGCTGGTACCGCACTGATTTTGGTGCACGACTTTCAAACCCTAGGCAACTCTGTCACCCTCGGAGCAATTTTGGCTATTGCGTCAGCATTCGTCTTCGCCATTTATTTGGTGGCTAGCAAACCTCTCATTGGCAAACTAGGTAGCTCTTTATTTACCAGTATCGGCATGGGAAGTGCTGGCGGCGCGATTTTGATCCATCTGTTTTTTAGTGGTGCCAATATTCAACAATGGTCAACTGAACTGATCACGATAGGCGTAACTCTTGGCATTGTTTGTACCGTATTGCCATCTTATTTTGTCGCCGCAGGTATGGCGAGACTTTCGCCAACTCAACTTAGCCTAACCAACAATGTTGGACCTGCTATCACCGCAGTATTTGCCGTACTAATATTAGGGGAATTATTCACAATTTGGCATGCTATCGGCATGATTTTAGTTATATTTTCCGTTGTACTAATAAATCGTTCAAAAAACTAAGGTAACGTAAGCCATTAAGTCGTATGATCCAAAAACACTTAATAAATTTCAGTTTTTATGAGCAATAATCATCACCCAATTCAAGGCGCAAGCTGGATGCTAACCGCTGGCTTGGCCTTCGCTATCGTAAATAGCTTGGCGCAAGTAGCCAGTATTAACTTCGGACTGTCCTCTACTACCGTCGCTCTGGTTCAATATGCCATTGCTCTTGTTGTTATCTTGCCGTATTTAAAGACACTTGGGATTCGTCAATCACTAAGAACAGAAAAACTTGGCTGGCACGTATTTCGAGTTTTCTTATCTGTCATAGGCATACAAATGTGGCTGTGGGCGCTCGCTTACCCAGTGCCTATTTGGCAAGGCATTGCGCTATTAATGACATCACCACTTTTTGCCACCATTGGCTCAGGCTTATTTTTAAAAGAAAAAGTGGGGATGGCACGCTGGGGAGCAACCTTAACTGGCTTTGTCGGCGCAATGATTATTTTAGAGCCCTGGGGTGATACTTTTAATTGGGCTACTTTGTTACCAGTTGGTGCCGCTTTTTTTTGGGCGTGCTACTCGCTCATGGTAAAAAAACTTTCTTCAGATGATTCACCATCAACCATGGTGGTTTATCTACTAGTTCTCATTACACCGTTTAATATCTTATTGGCATTACCTGAATGGGAAATGCCAACAGGAATGTCAGTTTGGTTGATATTGATCGCAGCAGGCGCAGCTACAGCTCTTGCACAATGGGCGATAGTAAAAGCCTACTCAGTGGCAGATGCTTCATTTGTACAACCTTTCGACCACGCCAAGCTACCACTTAACGTTCTCGCCGGTTGGTTGGTATTTGGTTGGATTCCACCGGGTCGTTTATGGCTTGGTGCTGCCTTCATCATTGCGTCCGTCGCCTTCATTACTAAGTGGGAATCAAGAAAAGCACGCATTACTCCCTAAGTTTTTGAAAGAAAACCTGAACAAGTACGTTCTTATTACATAACATCTCATTTGGATTAGACAGCGATTTGGAATAAAAAAAACACTGTACTAAATCCAACAGATGCGCTGTTTATAGAAAATCGATTTTGCTAAGGCGCTACTATTGCAAAGCAACATTCACCTAGCCAATTTGCTTTCAGGGGAAACAACCATGACACAACCAATCAAAATAACACTTTATCGCTGGGCAGGTAGTTGGGGACCGTTTAAGGTCAACATCCCGTGTGGCGAATGCACGCTCACTAGAGATATTCTACAAGATACTTTTGACAATGAGCTTGCTGGCATTCCTATTGAGCTTGAAGTGAAGGATTGGTTATCACGTTGGTGGGAACCACTAAAACTTGGCTCTTGGCATGCTCCAATCTTGGTTGTAGAAGGAAAAGTGGTTAGCCAAGGTGAAGCATTGAACCGTGGTGTTCTCGTACAATCAGTCATTCAGCAATGGACCACGCGTGATACTTTGAAAGGCAATATAGTGTATGGCAAAGCCACCTGCCCTTACTGTGTGAAAACGAAAAAGATGCTTGATGATGCAGGCATTGAATACCAATATCACGATGTCGTGAAAGACAGCGCTGCGCTATACCGAATGATCCCTGAAGTTAAAGCCATCATCGGCATGAAAACGCCCGTTACCGTCCCGCAGATTTGGCTTGATGGTCACTACATTGGTGGTGCCGACAACCTAGCAGCTTGGATTGAAAAAAAGGGGCTTAATATAGTGCCTGACAATGTTATCAATCTAGAAGCAAACCAAGGCTAATCAACACAAACAATAAAGCCCCAGCGCTAAGCGTGGGGCTTTGTCTATGTCATTAACGATACTACTCGCTACGTTTTGGTTGTTGGTAGGTTTTGCCCGCTGCCTGATAGGTATCTTTGCGTTTCACATCAAACATTACATCAAAGAACCAAGCAACAAAACGAATAACATCATCGCCTTCGTTCATCACATGCTCGACAAACTCTTGCTCTTCACCGTGCTCGTCAACTTGAACAGTTACATGGTAAATACGCTTCTCACCTTCTGCTTCAGCTAACGCAAATTGCCCCACTAGAGACTCAGCTGTTTCTGCGACTTCTTGATCTTCGCTCGCTTTTAAAATCGCCAAAGCTTGTGGCAAGTTCTCTTGTAGGCAAGCTTCTTTCACCAACTCTTCAAATTCTTTATGTTCCATACTATCACCCAAATGGCATTGTTCTTTTTGATGGCGAGCATTGTATACCGAAGCTTTTGGTTTTACGACGTTAAGCTTGTTGCTCTATATAAACTGCTGGCTTTGAAGAGAACAATATTGATGCCATGACCACTGCAATAACCTAGTAAATGCTGGCAAATAAATAGCCCCCTACTTGACCAATTGTAATAATCAGCATAACCATCAGTAGAGGAGTTTTATTGAACGAATAGTTTTGCTTGCTTTTCATGCGGTTGAGTCTAAATTAAATACTAAAAAATGATAATAGGCTCAAATGGAAATTAATTGATTCTTTTTGAGAAGCAATAAGGGAACAAAATGGATTGGTTGCAAAGTGTAAAAAGCTACATCTTGGTTGTGGATGAAGGCAGCTTTAATGGTGCAGCAAGACGAATGAACACCACCAGTTCTGCAATCAGTAAACGTATTCACTGGCTTGAAGAGCGAATTGGTGTACAGCTATTAAAACGCACTACTCGTTCCGTTACCCAAACAGAGGCTGGCGCACTTTTTTATCAACGAGCAAAAGTTCAGCTTGAGGGCTGGCAATCCATCGTAGATGAGACCCGCTCAATTGATCAGTCACCTGCAGGATTATTAAAAATTGGCGCGACACTCGCCGTCGGTTCCAAATTTCTGGTTCAGTATCTGGATGACTTTCTCGCGCTCTATCCTGATATCTGCGTGCAGTTAACCACTACAACACCAGGGCAACTTCCTGCACTCAGCTTAGATTTGTTTATTAGCCGAGAAATTGAACAACTTAACTCATTAAGTTTCAAAGCAACGAGGTTGTTCGAGCACAAAGCTGGCTTTTATGCCTCACCACGCTATTTAGAGAAGCACGGAGAACCGACTGCCGTGTCAGACCTTGAATCACATAATATGCTCAACTGGGGGGAGAGCCCACAAAGAGAAGTTAAGTTATCCAAAGGTCAGCGTGTTTTACTTTGCGGTAACTTTGCCACCACCAACCCAGAAGCATTGTTCTACGCAGCTAAAGCCGGTATGGGTATCCTACTCACCAACGATGTAATGATTAAAGAAGAACTGAAGATCGGCACTCTAAAACGGGTACTCCCCGACATTAGCGCCGACGAAGCAACGGTATACGCATATCATCCTAAACTTGATTATCAGAACACTAGAACTCAACTGTTTCTAAACTATCTTAAGAGCCGATTAGGGTAATATTTCGACTTAGTTTGAAAAAATATGACACCTGTACCATATTTAATGCAAGCAACACACAGACGAAAGTGACAAAGATCACGTATACCAAGGAGATTTCAGGTGGCAGAAAACAATATATCCTCAATCTCGATCGATGTAGAAACGATCAATCGAATCGTGGCACTTGATGGTCATGAGCTTTTGCATCAAGCTACGCTGCTGCTACACAATACATTTGGTAGCCAATGTACTTGTATTGTCGAGCTCGATAAACTGAATTTTTTTGCCCAAACACTTTCTTATGCTTGTGAAAAAGAAATTCAAACGCCATTTTGCTATTCAATGGTTGGCTCGCCTTGTCATGAAGTCAGCAAGTCCAGTCAGCAGTTTTGTCTATTTAGCGAAAACGTCGCTAGAGACTTTCCGCAAGACGTCTTTCTCGCCGAAAATGACATTGATGCGTATCTAGGAGTACCTCTTAGAACCCAAAATGGCGACAACCTTGGAATATTAGTTTCCACCTTCACTTTTCCCATAAGCCAAATGGATGATAAACAAAAAAGTGAACTTATTTATTATCACACTTTTGTCGCTAATATCGTTGTGCACAGCCTACGCGTTAAATGGCTGTCAGCTCGTTCCCAAAGCTTAGTTAGCCAATTGAGCCATGAGATCAGTCATGATGCTCTTACTGGACTGCTCAATCGTAGTCACCTTTCAAACATGCTCGAACGCTATTCTGGCAACGAATCCCTGACTTTGGTGTATATCGATATTGATAACTTTAAGTCAGTCAACAGCCTTTATGGCAACTACATCGGTGACCAAGTCATAAAGTTTGTCGCTATGGCGATTGAAGATCAGCTACCTGAGCAGAATCAAACCTTTCGTATTTCGGGCGATGAATTTGCATTTATCACCTTCTCTAGTGACCCTCTATCAATTTGCCAAAATATCATTACAAAGCTTCACCAAGGCTATTATGATTCCTCTTATAAAATAAAGATTAGCGCCAGCATTGGGCTCGCTTGTCGAACAGATATAAACTTATCTGCTGATCAGCTCATGCTCAATACCTCACTCGCTTTAAAAGATTGTAAGCAATCAAGAAATATCAAAATTCAAAGTTACGATACACACCTAAGTACTCAGTATTACCGTAGAACTAAGGTAATCGATGCCTTAAGAAACGAGTTAGACCAGTCAAGTAGTGAAGACAGTGAAATATATGTCGTTCTTCAACCAATTGTTTCAATCGATCATGATACTTGGGACTATTTTGAAACACTTGCACGCTGGAACTGCAAATCGCTTGGCGCTATATCACCTATGGAGTTCATTGAGGCGGCAGAACAATCTGGGTTAATTGTTGATCTAGGTGAACGAATTGTCGAATTGGCCTGTGCAGCCAAGCAAACGCTCGAAGCCGGTTTAGGGCACAAAGTAAAGCTAAGTTTAAATTGCTCTGCCCATGAGCTTTCTGATTCGGTGCGTTATATGCGCCATTTAAATTCAACTATTCAAAAGCACACATTTAGCCCCGACGAGTTTACTATCGAGTTAACTGAAACCGTGTTACTGTCGCAAACCAACGAAGTTCGCTACATATTAGATAAGCTACGTGAACTGGGATATACCATCGCTCTGGACGACTTTGGTACTGGTTATTCAAGCTTGAACTACATCCACAGTTACCCTATCGACACCATTAAAATCGACGCCACTTTTGTCAGAAACATACTGTTCAATGAAACATCCGAGAGAGTAGTAAACTTGATCATTCAATTGGCTAAACAACTCAAAGTGAATCTTATCGCGGAAGGGGTCGAGCAGGAAAGTGAGCTTAACAAGCTAAAACAAATGGGGTGCACTCAGATTCAGGGCTATTATTTCTCTCGCCCTGAAAAACCCGAGACGCTGATAGAGAATTACATCCAATCACAACAAAGCCAAAATGTTGCTATTAAGAGCGAGTAATTGATACAAAGGGTGCCGTTAAAACGGCACCTCAATCTGCATCATTACGTTGTCTTGTTTTTCATCATGCCACAAATAGTCGAACCTTAACCTAGGTTCACCGACTTTTTTCTCCCCGAAACCGACACTGAACTGTAAGCCATGATTCATCAACCATTCTTGAGTTGAAAGCTCCTCTTCATCTTCTTCAAGTGCATTTGGATCCCAAACACCAATTCCGAAATAGCCGCTTGAGTAATGTTGGCTCAAAAACGGATTAGATTGTGTTTTTAGCACCCAATCAGACCAATAAGTTGAATAGTCAAGCTTAGCAGGTTTGATCATACCAATAGAATTAGGACTGCTAATTAACGGATACTCTACTGATCCCTTATTGGACTCACAATCGCGAAATTTCATATAGGTTTCGGGAATCTCAACCGAAGAGTCAATCGAGTAATTGTTTTTTTCGCAAGCACCGGCATTAGCCGAAAGCAGACCAAAAACAAGCGCAAGGCTCATCTTCGTCATATTTACCTCAATTCAAATATTGAGCTCATTCGCCCAGTTTTTAGTTATATTATTATTTGAAGCCGCAGCATCATCGGCTGCAATCTAACTTATACCCAAGTATAGTTAGTAGTAGTTTTTTTTAGTCAAAATCGCGCAAACTTTTGCCGTAGTTAAGTTTTCTATTGTTCCATTGTTCTGTAGTGCCAATCTGATATCCGTACTGCGTACGAGTACTTTCTCCGGACAAGCCATCACTGTCCAGCGTTTTGCAATCTCTTCAGCATTATAGAATTTGCTAAAGTTGAACAAATTATCCGGTCCTATTACAAAGGTTAACTCCGCTTGTGGGTACTTTTCTTGTAAGGCTAAAAGAACGGCATAAGTCGTTACTGACTGTTGCGTTTGCTTATACAGCTCTTCTTCAATGACACAACGCTCTACATTACTTAACGCGACATCTTCGATAAACGCATCGACTAACTTTGTTCTTAGCGAGTAATCGAGCATCTCTTTACCCCATGCATGGGCAACACTTGGTAGAAGCAACACGCGATCAAAATGACCAAGTGACTCAATAACACTTAAGTGTCCTAGGCTTGGCGGGTTAAAAGCGCTTCCAAATACAGCGATCTTCATCATTTTTTACCCTTGTATGGCACGAAACCCGTGATCTCGGTTTTCTATTCAGTGGTTTTAGGTATGATACTCATTATACCTAAGGAACCTCAAGATATGAGCTTACTTGTACGCAAAGATTTATATAACAATGCAGCAGGAAGAAACTAATGGAACAGTTGATTCGCGATGAAATGCGCGTTCTACCATCGATTGACCCTCATTTTGAAATCACTCGCCGTGTTGATTTCATTAAACGCAAACTCACCGAGTCCGGCTGTAAAGTGCTTGTTCTTGGTATCAGCGGTGGTGTTGACTCAACCACATGTGGTCGCTTGGCACAAGTCGCTGTAGACCAGTTGAATGAAGCCAATGGCAATGGTTACCAATTTGTGGCCGTTCGCCTACCCTATGGCGAGCAAAAAGATGAAGACGAAGCACAGCTGGCTCTACAATTTATCCAACCAACGTACTCTGTTTCCGTCAACATCAAAGCAGGTGTTGATGGCCTGCACGCAGCTTCCCATATTGCGTTGGAAAATACAGGGCTTATTCCTCAAGACAAAGCAAAAATCGACTTTATCAAAGGAAATGTAAAAGCTCGCGCACGCATGACTGCTCAATATGAAATTGCGGGTTACGTGGGTGGTCTCGTTCTTGGTACTGACCATTCAGCAGAAAACATTACTGGCTTCTACACCAAGTTCGGTGATGGCGCATGCGATATGGCGCCACTATTTGGTTTAAGCAAACGTCAGGTTCGCGAGGTAGCTGCGACGCTTGGTGCACCAGAATCATTGGTGAAGAAGGTTCCAACGGCCGATTTAGAAGAATTGGCACCACAGAAAGCTGATGAAGACGCTTTAAATCTAACTTACGAACAAATAGATGATTTTTTGGAAGGTAAGCCCGTCTCTAACGAGGTTTCTGAGCGTTTAGTTAGAATTTACAAAATGACACAACACAAGCGCCAACCGATACCAACAATTTACGACTAATTGTCGAGTAAGGAGAGAAATATCGCTATATTCCTTCTTTACATATCTAAATTGCTGGGCGGAATTCGTTTCTGCCCAGTTATGATAACACTGACTAATAAAACTAAGGTAACCGAATACCTAGTAGCAAATACCCATATTTAAAAACAAACTCAACTGACCTAGTTGCTATCTTCTTTCACTTCCAAGAACATCGCTGTTAGGAAACCCGTTATAATCTATAGTTCGAAGAGTCATTTTCGTGTCTTTTATTCCAAATATAAATTGGCGACATACACGCACAATCGTTACAGATAACGTGCAGTTCGCTGTACTTAGAATCCCAAGAACTATCTCTCATCTCGATCGACAAGTGATAACTCCCACAAAAAGGGCACTGTTCTAACTTCATTAAACACCTCAGACTAAAAATAAAATCTACAGAAAAAAGGCTAGTAACGCTGACAGCACATTAGGCTTCAACATCACAACCCCAATAAGCAATAAATTGAATATCGAATATCTTGACAACATTGAATTGGTAATAAGTACATGTGGGAGTGTTGTTCCTACCGTTTGTTGTCTTGGATATCGATAAATCTTAAGTTGCGCAGTGTTCTCTATTTTTACTGTTTTACAAGTTTTTGCTTCATCAACATCCAGCTCCACAACTGGCGCTATAAGCTCGTAACCCAGCTTGGGGACCGTCTTAATAAAAACCGGAACTCGCGTAGAGTCGTTCATTGCCTTACGTAACGTCGAAACAGATTGAGTGAGGCTCGAATCATCAACAAAAATGTCGCGGTCATTCCAAAGAACAGATATGAGTTCCTTGCGCGAAACCGTTCGACCATTGTTTTCGATCAAAAATAAAAGTAGACGACTCTCATTGGAACCGAGTATCACCACGCCACTTTGTCCACTGTCATCTATTAGCAGGCCAGCTTTGGGAGAGAATGTTAGTTTTCCGCCGATCTTGTACTTTCTATCCATTTCTAATTGCCCTTCACACATACCCAATAGTTATCAAATGTGTATCGCCTTCCTTCCCAAAACTGATTTCATGCATTCCCTGCTAACTCACTAGTAAAGTGACTCATCCAAGCTTTTGGGGACTAAAACGCTTGTTACCAGTTGTACTGGTAACATCATTCGAATGACATTCGAACTTTATTCGAATTTTATTCACTTCTCATCGCATGTCAATTAAATGAAAGCAATTCGCAGTAAAAACAATGGACGAAATGGCATTTATTCTTTCAAAACAATCAGATATCAATGATAAATAAAAATTAAATTCATTATTTGACTATTTAGAAAAACTCGTAACAAAGTAGTGATAAAAATTGACTCCGGAATGCTGATTCACTAGCATAAGTGCGAAGATATATAGAGAGATAGTATATGCCCGCCCCAAAGTACTCCTTCGCTGATGAAGAGCAGTTGATACTCAATGCCACAGCAAATAGCATTTTTGAAACTTCACTAATTGATTTCAAAATGTCCTCTATTGCAAAAAATGCTGGTATCTCTATGGGGTCTGTATACAAGCACATTCAATCAAAAGAAGACGTTCTCGTTGCACTGGCTGTCCAGATAACACAGCAATCTCTCAACGTAATCACAGATGTGCTTAAGCTTCCTTACCCTCTCTCTTCAAAAATCGTGGCATTAAATTTGGTGTCTCACGAGTCCATGTATATTTATCCTTTTGGTTACCAGTTATTTACTATGCTTAATTCATTGAACTTACTGAATAAAGCTTCGCAAACATGGATAGATAAACTCGCCAAAGTATCCGCACAAATTCATGATTGCTTTGAACAGGTACTGTCACATGCGATTGAACAAGGCGAACTCAATTGTGATGAAGGGGAGAGAGACTCTCTCATTGAAGAGTTTATGCTGACTCACTGGATACTCAACGTCGGATTTCCTCTCGTCGCTAGACATTCATGTAACCCAAACATGCTCAAAGCAACATGTAATTTGGATCATCAGATTTCACTTGAGCACCCATTCATCAAAGCAACACTTAGAGTGACTAATAGTTATCCATGGTCAAACCCAGCATCGCGACAAGACTTGAATGAGATTGAGAAAATTCTAATATCGCGTGGGATTCGCTGACACGAGATCGTAAAAAGGGAGCATATTGGCTCCCTTTCCTATTTGTACCTTAGATTTAACGCTTAAACGCGTTCTTCTAAACCAATATTATTGTTAGCCCAAAGCAAGGCTTGTAAGCGGTTTTTAGCATTTATTTTCTTGAAGATATTATGCAGATGAGTTTTCACCGTATTTTCACTAACAAACAGTTCATCTGCAATTTGTAGATTTGATGCCCCGTGACCAAGTAAACGCATGATCTCTTTTTCTCGCTTAGTTAGGTTCGCATACGCTTGAGAAGTCGTCACTGTGTTTGAACAGCGGAAATGTTCTATGTAATCTTGAGCAACTTTACGTGACAACCACATCTCATCTTGCATGATCTTTTTCATGCCTTTCAACAATAAATCAATCTCATCGTCTACATAAAATACACCAACTAAATTGCGCCACTTAAACAATTGTGAAGAGACTACATCTTTAGGACAGTTGATGACTATTTCCTTGGCACCAATATTAGAGGCAAGGCGAACTTGGTTATAAAGTTCAAAATTCTTATCATCAAAATAGTTGTAATCGATCAGGACATAATCGCCAAGAATAGAGTCTTCACTATCGACTACTCGAGCAAGATCTTCTAGCGACGTCAAATGGACATCTAACTCAATTCCTCTTTCTAACGAGTCCTTAAACAGCTTAGACTGCATACTAACATCAGATAGTAAGGTAATTTTATAGTTAGGGTCGGTGGTCATGTTAATTTCTCCAGCTTGACGTGGTTGCTAAATTTAAAACTATCGTTTAGTTTCAAATAGTCAACACATCCCAGATCACACTTCTAAACAAATTGACGTACATTCCTTATAGTTCAATAGGTTAGTTACCATTTCTTAATTTTGAGAACAAAGATGATTACTATTCAAGCAATCATGAGATCGTCGAAAGATCCCGAGATAATGTCGCTTCATAAACAAAAGTCTTACATTTGAGCAGAGTGTTTCAAGTTCGAATTTACATACCTGATGGTGTAATTATAGCGCAGTAAAACGAATGGGTTTCGCTTTGATAAACGAAAAAACCCTTCGTATAGCTACTATCTTAGTATTTAACGAAGGGCTAACTTAGGATTACAAACGTCGATTGGTTCTAATGCCTGATGACGCTAACCACGATGGTACCTTTGTGGTACAAACGGCATTTTTTCAACTGTCATCGCCAGCTTTTTACCGCGAACCTCGGCAAACACCTGCGAACCTATCGCTGAAAGCTCAGTGACAATATAGCCCATTGATACAGGCTTACCCGCATTAGGTCCTGCCGTGCCACTGGTTACAACTCCGATATGGTTGCCGTCGGCATCATACAATTCACAGCCTTCACGCACGGGGGCTTTAGTTTCACCCACTAAACCAACACGTTTACGTGTAACTTGCTTGGTTTCAATTTGTTCAAGAATAATATCAGCGCCAGGGAAGCCGCCTTCGCGTTCACCACCTCTGCGGCGTATTTTCTGAATTCCCCAGAGAAGACTCGCTTCAACCGGTGTTGTCGTCTCATCTAGATCATGACCATATAGACACAATCCACACTCAAGACGAAGGGAATCGCGCGCGCCTAAGCCAATCCATTCAACTTCTTCTTCGGCAATTAAATGTGCGGCAAGCTCGCCTGCTTTCTCATTAGGTACCGAGATTTCATAGCCATCTTCACCAGTGTAGCCACTACGTGACACAACACATTCTACGCCGAGCAACTCAAGCTTAGCTACATCCATGAAAACCATGTCTGCAACCTTTGGTTGAAGACGTGATAGGACCGCTACAGCTTTCGGACCCTGTAAAGCGAGTAGTGCCCGATCATCAATAACCTCTATTTCAACACCTTGAGGTAAGTGTGCTGTTAAGTGATCAATGTCTTGTTTTTTACAGGCAGCATTAACGACTACAAATAGATGATCACCCAAATTGGCAACCATCAAATCATCCATAATCCCACCTTCAGGGTTGGTAAAGAATGCGTAGCGCTGGTTACCTTTTGGCAAATCAACAATATCGACCGGCACCAAGGTTTCCAAGAACTGAGCGGCATCCTTTCCTGTTAAGCGCAGTTGCCCCATATGAGAAACATCAAACAAACCCGCTTGTTCGCGTGTATGCAAATGCTCTTTCTTTACGCCTAGCTTGTATTGCACTGGCATATCATAGCCCGCAAATGGCACCATTTTTGCGCCAGCTTCAATGTGCAAGGCATGAAGTGGTGTACTCAGTAGCGCTTCATTCATGTGATGTCTCCAAATATCCGTTTTGTGTTCTGCTCTAGAAAACGTGTTTCCGATAATAAACACGATAGCGCGAAGTTTGCACGGTTAAAGTTTCAGCAGGCACTGAATTTGTGACATTTAACATTTTAAGAACATCAACGAATGCCAGATAAAGGGAATAAGAGCGAGAGCTAACCTAAGCTAGCTCTTACAATATAATGAGTAGATGGTCTTTTCCAATCGGAAACAGAGCGCTTACTTAGCCGTTACCCACAGAATCAGGGCATCTTCTTCACTGACTGACGTTAGCATGTGCCCCATATTGGCATCATAATAGACGCTATCACCTTCATTCATTTCAACCGGCTCATAGAATTCAGAAAAAAACGTCACCGCTCCTGATATAATCAATAAAAATTCTTCGCCATCGTGCCTAACCCAATCACTATATTCAGCAAAACTGCGCGCTCTCACTCTGCTTTTAAACGGCATCATCTTCTTGTTTAGCATTTGAGTAGCAAGCAGTTCATGCTCATAAGTTTGCGTTGGGTGTGGTTTTCCTTGCCCTGCTAAAGTCATATCCCACCGCCCTGTTGCGACTTTTTTCTTAGGCGGTTCAAAGAGTTGAGGCATGTCAATTTGTAAACCATTGGCTAGTTTCTGCATCGCCTGAAAGGTTGGTGAGATTTGTTCATTTTCTATTTTACTCAGCGTAGAACGAGCCAGCCCTGTGCGTTGACTTGCCTCTTCAAGAGTAATTCCTAATCGACCACGAATAGCTTTTATGCGCTCGCCTAACTTAAGCGGTGCGATGGATTGATCTTGGCTCTCTCTCGCCAAAGTCAAAGATGGGTATTCATCATAAATCTCTTCTGACATGCATCCACCATGTGGTTATCACTTCCTGTATGGCATTCAATTGTGCAACAAGACTCAAGAATAAAAAAGGATAAAAGTTAGCCAATTCGTGTTGCTGTTAACAAAAATTGAAACTAAGTTTCCTATAGGAAATTTTTGGTTGATTGTTTTTACGCCAGCCGCTATGTTACCAACTTGTTAGCTAGCGAGATGCTGTGCCATTGATTCAAGAGTCACATAACCGACCAGTTGATATGGATACCACTTTGGAATGAAATTGGGCGCACTGCCTAGTTGCAGTTGTAAAGTCATTTACAGAAGCAAGGAAAACCTTGCCGACCATTAAGGAAGGTCACTGAATATGAACAACCGTTATCAAAATCATCATCTAGAGAACTTCTTCTCCACTCAGCTTTCCGCAACAGACGACGCCGTATTTGCTGGAATACAAGCGGAGTATGCTCGCCAAAATGAACAGATTGAATTGATCGCTTCAGAGAATATTGTTTCAAAAGCGGTCATGCAGGCACAGGGAACCTGCTTGACCAACAAATACGCAGAAGGCTATCCGGGACGCCGTTACTATGGTGGCTGCGAACATGTTGATACAGTAGAAGCAATCGCCATTGAGCGTGCAAAGAAGCTGTTTGACTGTGGATTTGTTAACGTTCAGCCTCATTCGGGCGCGCAAGCCAACGGCGCTGTAAAACTAGCGCTTTTGCATCCGGGCGATACCATACTTGGCATGTCGCTTGATGCGGGTGGACACCTCACTCATGGTGCTAAACCCGCACTATCGGGAAAATGGTTCAATGCAGTGCAATATGGCGTTGATCGCAATTCACTCGAAATTGACTATGACGCAGTACGTGAACTCGCCATCGAACATAAACCTAAAATGATTATCGCTGGTGGTAGTGCCATCCCACGCACCATCGATTTTGCTAAGTTCCGCAGTATTGCAGATGAAGTGGATGCCATCTTAATGGTTGATATGGCGCATATCGCAGGATTAATCGCCACAGGCGCGCACCCTAGCCCGCTGCCTCATGCACATGTCGTGACGACAACCACACACAAAACCCTTCGCGGTCCCCGCGGCGGAATGATCCTCACCAACGACGAAGCGATCATCAAAAAAATTAACTCAGCGGTATTCCCCGGTTTGCAAGGCGGCCCACTCATGCATGTGATTGCTTCCAAAGCTGTCGCGTTTGGTGAAGCATTGGGGCCTGAGTTTAAGACTTATATTGAATCGGTGATCGATAACGCAAAAGTTCTCGCTGAAGTATTGCAAACTCGCGGTTGCGACATTGTAACTGGCGGTACCGATACACATTTAATGCTGGTTGATCTTCGCCCTAAAGGCTTGAAAGGCAACCAAGCAGAGCAAGCCTTAGAGCGTGCAGGTATCACATGTAATAAAAATGGCATCCCATTTGATACAGAGAAGCCTATGATTACATCGGGGATTCGTTTAGGTACCCCAGCCGGAACAAGCCGAGGCTTTGGCGTAGAAGAATTTAGACTGATCGGTAATTGGATCGGTGATGTGCTAGACGGGTTAGTTGAGAACCCTGAAGGCAATGCAGAGGTGGAACAGCGTGTCCGCAAGCAAGTAAAAGAACTCTGCGCTCACTACCCTATTTACCAATAACAAATTAAATTTGGAGATTTAGCAATGGACAAAACCCTTAAGTTTACTGATAGCCACGAATGGGTCCGTGACAACGGTGACGGCACTGTCACTATCGGTATTTCTGAACATGCACAGCAAATGTTAGGCGACGTGGTTTTCGTTGACCTACCAGAAGTCGAGAACTCTCTTGAAGCGGGTGATAGCTTTTCACTGGTTGAGTCAGTGAAAGCGGCATCTGATATCTACGCACCCGTATCAGGTGAAATCGTAGAAGTGAATGAAGAGTTGGAAGACAGTCCAGAACTGATCAACGAAGAACCCTATGAAGGTGGTTGGATCGCCAAAGTGAAACTCTCAGACCCAACCGAGTTAGAGAATCTAAAAGACGCCGAAGAATACTTAAACTCTATTGAAGAAGAGTAATCAAGGAAACTGCAGAAGCTGCCTATGAAGATGGGTGGCTTTTTTTGAAGGTTCAACTCTGTACTTGATGCTATCCACCAGCCAAAGACAGATACCAACCTTTTTAGAAGGTAAAGCAAATGACAACACTACTTCAAAGCCTCAGCACTCAACATGAGTTTGTTGCTCGCCACAACGGACCAAATAAAGCAGATCAGCAATCAATGCTCGCTGCTATCCATGCCAATAGTTTGGATGACTTAATTACCCAAACCGTTCCGGCGCAAATTCGCCTCGAGCAACCACTAACACTTGCCGAAGCGCAAAGCGAAGCGGATATGCTAACTTCAATGAAGCAGTTCGCGCAGCAAAACCAAATTAAGCGCACGTTTATTGGGCAAGGGTACTACAACACCTTCACGCCAAATGTCATTCTGCGCAACGTGATGGAAAACCCTGGCTGGTATACGGCTTACACACCATACCAACCGGAAATTTCTCAAGGTCGTCTAGAAGCACTGTTGAACTTCCAACAGATGGTGATGGACTTAACCGGAATGGAAATCGCCAACGCATCTCTACTTGATGAAGCGACCGCAGCAGCCGAAGCGATGACGCTATGTAAGCGGGCTGGTAAGAGTAAAAGCAACACCTTCTTTGTTGCATCTGACGTTCACCCTCAAACCATTGAAGTGGTGAAAACACGCGCCAAGTTTATTGGCTTTGAGGTTGTTGTCGATGAAGCCGATTCACTACCAAATCACGATGTATTTGGCGCACTGGTGCAATACCCAACCACAACAGGTGAAGTGCACGACATCAGCGATTTAATTGCAAAAGCACAAGCGAATAAAACCCTTGTGGCTGTGGCTACCGACCTACTCGCCAGCACGCTGATTAAGCCAGCCGGTGAAATGGGCGCAGACGTCGTCATTGGCTCTGCACAACGTTTTGGTGTACCGATGGGCTACGGTGGTCCGCACGCTGCATTTATGGCAACCAAAGATAAACATAAGCGCACTATGCCCGGGCGTGTAATTGGTGTTTCAATTGATACCAATGGCAACCAAGCGCTGCGCATGGCAATGCAAACCCGCGAGCAACACATTCGCCGCGAGAAAGCGACATCGAACATTTGTACCGCGCAGGCATTGCTTGCCAACATGGCCGCATTCTACGCTGTATTCCATGGCGCTGAAGGCTTACGCACCATTGCGCGCCGCACCCATCATATGACGGCAATTTTAGCCGCAGGTGTAACCAAATCAGGCTTTGAGTTAGCGAACAATAGCTTCTTTGACACCATCACAATTAACAGTGGTGCCGCGACTGACGCGCTCTATCAAAAAGCACAAGCCGCAGGCATCAACCTCCGTCTATTTAAAGCAAGCCAACAACTTGGTGTTAGCTTAGATGAAACGACGACGACTGCTGATATTGGCGCGCTGTTTGCGATTTTTGATGTACAAGAAAACGTAGCAAGCCTATCTGCGGATATCGAGAAAAATGAGTTTGCTGCTATTCCTGAATCTTGCCGTCGTAGCACTGAGTTCTTAACTCACCCCGTATTTAATACGCATCACAGCGAAACTCAGATGATGCGTTACCTAAAACAACTAGAAAACAAAGATTTCTCGCTCACTCATGGCATGATCCCTCTGGGCAGTTGTACCATGAAGCTTAACGCTGCCGCAGAGATGATCCCCGTAACTTGGCCAGAGTTTGGCTCATTGCACCCGTTCGTACCCGTTGAACAAGCTGCCGGTTATACTGCGTTAGCAAATGATCTCAAGCAAAAACTTTGCGAGATCACCGGTTATGATGAATTCTCGCTACAGCCTAACTCGGGAGCATCAGGCGAGTACGCAGGTCTTATCGCGATTCAGCGCTACCACGAAAGCCGTGGCGACGCCCATCGTAACGTCTGTTTAATTCCAAGCTCAGCACACGGCACTAACCCAGCGACAGCCTCAATGGTTTCAATGAAAGTTGTGGTAGTGAAGTGTGACAACGAAGGCAACATCGATCTTGTTGACCTCGCGGATAAGATTGAAAAACACCGCGATAACCTTTCAAGCATCATGATCACTTACCCTTCAACACACGGTGTGTACGAAGAACAAGTCATGCAAGTGTGTGAGATGGTACACGAGGCTGGCGGCCAAGTTTACCTTGATGGTGCCAACATGAACGCCCAAGTAGGTTTGACAACGCCGGGGTTAATTGGCTCAGACGTTTCTCACTTAAATTTACACAAAACCTTCTGTATTCCCCATGGCGGTGGTGGCCCAGGTATGGGACCAATTGGTGTGAAATCACACCTTGCGCCATTCCTACCCGGTCATATCGAAAGCGGTGTTGAGGGCGAAGATTTTGCCGTATCAGCGGCGGATATGGGTAGCGCGTCAATTCTACCGATCTCATGGGCATACATCGCCATGATGGGTGAAGTAGGCATAACGGAAGCCACCAAAGTAGCGATACTAAACGCTAACTATGTGATGGAGCGCTTACGCCCGCACTACCCTGTTCTTTACCGTGGCACCAATGGCAGAATTGCGCATGAGTGCATTATTGATATTCGTCCACTGAAAGAAGAGATTGGCATTAGCGAAGAAGATATTGCTAAGCGCCTAATGGACTACGGTTTCCATGCGCCAACCATGTCGTTCCCTGTTGCTGGCACTTTAATGGTTGAACCAACTGAATCAGAAGATTTGGAAGAGTTGAATCGTTTCTGTGAAGCGATGATCGCGATTCGCCATGAGATGGAAAAAGTGAAAAATGGCGAATGGCCATTAGACAATAACCCGCTAGTAAAAGCGCCTCACACTCAAGTTGACCTAGCAGGTGACGAGTGGGACCGCCCATACTCTCGTGAGGTTGGTTGCTTCCCATCACCATCAACAAAGATTTGGAAATACTGGCCAACAGTAAACCGAGTAGATAATGTCTACGGTGACCGTAACCTGATCTGTTCTTGCCCAAGTATTGATAACTATCAGGATTAAGAAAAGTTATTGATCACAGATAACCAAGTTGGGAACCAACTTGAATAACAAAAGGCGAACCGTTTGGTTCGCCTTTTTTCATTCGTAGCAAGAGAGTTGTGTAACTATCGTCATGCCTACCAACTAACTCAAAAATGCGCTTTAACCTAATTGTTCTTTGGCGAACGGTGGCAGCAAAATCACCGTACTTGTCTTCACGGCTTGCGGCTGAAGAGCTCCGTAGAACCGCAAACTGAGACACTTTTTATATATTCAATTGAGAAATAATAACTCCGCACAAATAAAGCGGAGCTATTATTTTGTTTTCAAATTCTGAATTTACTGTCAGGTCAATCCTGAAACAATACAAAAACAAGGTAGGTATTACCTGGCTTCTGGTCGTAGTAGAAAATGTATTTATGGTACTGCTTCCTTTATTCATTGGCTTCGCTATTGATGATCTTCTAACTGGTGAGTTCACCGCTCTCTATTGGCTGGCTATTTTGTTCACCCTGCTTATCTTGGTATCTGTCGTCCGTCGCTTTTATGACACTCGAGTATATGGTGATATCCGTGTTGAGGTAGGTGAAGCAGTAGACAATCAGATGCGTTATCACAGCACATTTGCTGATAATGTGTCAGTACGAAATGCTCGGCTTGATATGTCGCGCGAGTTGGTCGACTTTCTTGAAAATGATGTTCCACCTTTAATGACGGCGATTATTCAACTAGTCGCCTCTGTCATTATCCTTAGCGCTTTCCATATACATCTAGGCATCAGCGCTATCATTGCCGGTATCACAATCCTGCTTATCTATACTCAGTTTCATGGTTACTTTGTTCACCTTAATGGCCTTTTAAATAGTCGCATGGAGCAGCAGGTATCGATTATCTCACAGGTACCATTTAATGGGATTCGGCGTCACCTGGCGCGCATTAAGCGTCGTGAAATATTGATTTCTGATGCTGAGGCCATAGTGTATGGGCTGATTTTTCTGGTTTTGTTTGGATTCGTTGTTGTGAATCTCTGGCTTTCAGGATTCGTCCCTGATCCTACGGCAGGGCAGATTTTTTCTATCGTGACTTATTCACTGGAGTTTATAGAAACAGCCATCCTATTGCCTATTACGCTACAGACTCTATCTCGTCTTACTGAAATCAGTCAGCGCCTAAACAATCAAATCGTTCCAGTAAAGCCTAATCCGGAGAACAACGCATGAAAATGAATAAAATTCTACCCATAGTGTTTAGCCTTGGACTAATGGTATGCGCAGGTGCGCTCGTGATTATTCTCCAGCCTGAACCCGCTAAATCAAAACCCCATCCCGAGTTAAAGCAGCCTGTAACCGTCACCTTAGTTAAGCCACAGTTGTATCGACCCGTTATAAAATTATTAGGCACCACTTACGCCCGATGGCCTGTTGAAATCAAGGCAACCAGCAGCGCTAAATTACACTGGTTAAATGAAAAATTGGAGCCGGGTATGTTGGTCAAACGGGGGGCTATTCTTGCGAAAATTGATACTACACATCTTAAATCGCAGTTGGCTCAGGCGTATAGCGTAATGGAGCAGGCAGAACTCAACCTTCAGCGTGAACAACATGAACGCACAGTCGCACTGAAGATGCTGTCGAAAAAAAATAGCTCTGCCTACGCGCGAAGAGAGCCACAAATAGCGACGGCAAAAGCTGAATTGCACCAAGCAAAAACAGCCTATATCAGCGCACAGCAACACCTTAAAGACGCCACTATTGTCGCCCCATTTGATGCAGTAATTCTGAAACGTATCGTTAGCCCGGGGCAACAGGTTGAAGCAGGAGAGCTCCTGATTAAGCTGGCTTCAAGTTCGAGTTTGGATGTTTATGTCCCTGTTCCGGAGCAACAATGGAACGCCATTACTGAGATACTGGAGCAGCCTCAAATTCAGGTCATCGACAGACAAGAACAGAAACGTACCGCATCTGTACGCTATGTAGCTCCGCAAGTTGATAGTACCAGCCGCCAACGACAGATTGTACTGAAGGTTGAAGCACCTTACCAAGCATTGCCAAAATTACTTCCAAATCAGCAGTTGACCGTTGAAGTAACGCTAACTCAGCGCAGCTCAGTAATGCAAATACCCTTGAGCGCCCTCACCAGAGATGGTCAGGTATGGACGGTTGATAATGACGATAAGCTGCGTTTAGAAAGTATCAGCGTATTAAAAGAAATGCCTCTTTCTGCTTTTGTGGTTTTTAATAACATCCCAGATCAGCAAAGACGAGTCGTGACTTACCCATTGCTCTCTATGATTTCAGGAACTCATATAGCGCCTAATCTCGCAACTGCTAATGATGCGAATATGGAGAATACTCAATGAGCTGGCTAACCAAGTGGTTTATCAACAATCCCGTCGGTGCCAATTTATTAATGTTCGCCATCATTGTCAGTGGTGTGTTGGCTTTTGATCAGTTGCGTGTTGAGTCCTTCCCTCAGATAGCACCATCTAGTTTAGTCATTAAAGTCGCTTATCCTGGAGGAAGTGCACAGCAAATTGATGAAAGCATTACTCAACGGATAGAAGAGTCTATTAGTGGTATCGCGGGAATCAAGCAAATCACCAGCCAGTCTGTAGCTGGGTTAGCAACAGTGCGAGTACGAAAGACGACAGACGCAAAGCTGGATAAATTGCTTGATGATGTAAGGAATCAGGTCAATGCCATTAGTGGTTTCCCGGCGCAGGTCGAACGTCCACAGGTTACCCGTGATGAGTTTACCAATCTGGCTGCGTTTGTGATTGTTTCTGCCCCAAGAATAGACAATCAGTTGCAGCCAATAGCAAGACAAGTCGAATTAGCTCTAAAGAAACACCCTAAGATATCCAATGTAACCAACTGGGGTAGCCGTAAGCCTCTAGTGTTGATAGAGCCTAATATTAATAGTCTTCGCAATGTCGGTCTGAATCTAGAAGAACTTGCACAAGAAATTGAACAATCATCGTTGGAAGCAAGAACCGGAGAGCTGAAAAGTATTAAAGGGCGCATGGTCGTGCGTGGCGATGGGTATGCAGATGACTTGCAAAAGCTCAATGCGCTGGAAATCCTTTCAACTCCAGCAGGAACAGTTCGGCTTGGCGAGTTAGCCAAACTGAGCAGAGACTATCAGGATAGTGGTGCGATTGTTCGTAACAATGGTGAAAACGCAATTGCACTCTTGGTTAGCACCAGACAAACCGACAACCTTATTCATATTAGTCAGGCGATAAAAGAGACGCTAGAAAAAGAGCGCATGCACTTACCTGATGATGTTTCTCTTTCCACTATGGCCGATATGGCGCCCTATATCGAGGACCAGCTTTTCCGCCTAGGTGAAAATGCGTGGCAAGGGTTGCTTATCGTCGTTATTTTGCTCGGGTTGTTCCTTGAGCTTAAGCTAGCTTTCTGGGTAGCGGCAGGTATTCCAATCGCACTGTGCGGTACTCTCAGCGCAATGAACATTATGAACTACAGCATCAACGATATTACCCTGTTTGGTTTTATTCTGGTGCTCGGAATTCTGGTTGATGATGCAGTCGTTGTCGGTGAGGCGATTCACTCAGAGAGAGACAAAACAACAGATAGTAAAGAGGCTGCATGGAAAGGTGTTCACTCAGTATCTGTCGCGACTGTATTTGGTGTTCTGACCACCATAGCGGCTTTTTCTCCAATGCTTTGGATAAACAATGATTTCGCCAAGATACTTGCTGGCTTTTCAGCCGTCGTAATCTTTGCTTTATTTTTCTCGCTAATCGAAAGTAAATTTATTCTGCCATCTCACCTTGCCGAGATGAAAACCAACCACAGTAAAACCGGAATCGTTGCTCGTATTCAATCGACAGCACAAGGCGGATTAGAGACGATTAATCAAAAGCTTTACCGTCCATTACTTAAATACTCTTTGCGTAATAAGATTGCCGCACTGCTTGGGTTTAGTGCTTTTATTATTTTAGCTTATGGAATGTGGTCAAGCGGAAGCATCCGCAGCGCCATATTCCCTGAAATACCGGGACGCTACGTGGCAGCAAAAATAACACTAGAAGATGGTGCGCCCCTTCCACTGCAGACTAAGGCTTTGAATAGGCTTGAGGTAACAGCTCTGCAATTGAACCACTCTTTACAGCAGGATTATCAGCTTAGCGATAAACCATTGCTCAACCTGTTAGCTTGGTCAGATGGATATGGCGTTATCGAGGTGACTGCCGAGCTCAGCAATGAGGCGCTTTCGACTCTGCCTGGCAACCAATTGACCAAGGAATGGCGAAAACTCGCTGGTTCATTTGAAGGAGCCTATTCGGTTCAATTTACCGCTGCTGACGCGCCTGCCGGGGGCACCTTTATTTCTGTCTCGGCATCTAACCGGGATCTTGCCAAACAGGCTGCTAAAGAGCTGGCTGAAGATTTAAAGCAATTGCCGGGAGTCACTGATGTATATGACGATGGAAAAGGAGGGCAGGAGCAAATTCATATCACTCTTAATGTTTTTGGTCGTCAGTTGGGACTAACACAAGACAAGATCGCACAATTGGCGGGAGATGCTTTTGGTCAAAGAGAAATTCACCGTCTGCTTGAGCAGGGGCAGGAAACGAAAGTCATTATTCGTTATCCGGTCAGTGAGAGAATGACTCAATCACAACTGCTTCATACACCAATCATGCTGCCAAATGGGCAAGTGATTCCTCTCGGTGAAGTTGCAACACTAAAAACCGCTCGAGAGCCTGAGATTTTGTATCGCCGCAACAGGGAGCAGGTGATCAATGTACGCTGGAATCAAAATCGTTCGGTTCAATCTCCAGAAACAACGATGGAACAGTTACGCGTATCCATCGACACTCTACAAAAACGCTATCCTAACGTGAGCATTAACGCAGGTGGAGAGTTCGAAGAAATGGGGGAAGTACAGCAAGGGTTTAAATCAGCAATGATTCTTACCGTTCTTCTGGTCTACATTCTGTTAGCTGTTCCACTTAAATCCTACTGGCAACCACTCATTATTATGGCCGTTATTCCATACGGTTTTGCAGGCGCTATCTTTGGACACTACCTGATGGATTTACCCATTAGTATTTTGTCGATGTTTGGCATGATGGCGATGACAGGTATTGTGGTCAACGACTCTCTGGTTCTGATCACCCGCTTTAATACTCATTATCGCAAGGGGATGCCTTTAGATCAGGCTTTAGTGCTGGCGGGCACAAGCCGTATGAGAGCGATTTTTCTGACAACGGTCACCACGGTCTGCGGGCTTCTTCCCCTTCTGAGTGAAAGCGCGGAACAAGCTCAGTATTTGAAGCCAGCAGTGGTTTCTCTGGTATTTGGTGAGCTATTTGCCACAACGATTACCCTGATACTGATCCCAGTGCTTTTAGGGATCAGTAATAAGCACTCTATCAAGCAAGATAGCCACCGGAAAGAAACATTTAATGCCGCAAAATCAGAAGTTGTTGCATGATAAACAGTTGGCAAGTTGCATTTGGCAGAACTAGTCGCCATAGTAGAAGTTATCAACATATACTGACCTCTATAATGACGGACTCCGCAGAAAACCCATACGCACTGGTTCCCGAAGTAGCCTTGCTCGAACCATTGCCACCCCACCATAGAAAGCGGTTTGAGACGGCGTTGTACATGATGCATGACTCATTGACTGAGAGCTTGTCGTGGGAACAAATTGCGGAGAAAAGTGCTATTTCGCCTTATCACTTTCATCGCCAATTTAGCCAATTGTTTGGTGAGACGCCCGGACAGTATTTAAGTCGAGTTCGTTTGCAGTATGCCGTTTTTTTACTTCACATTAATAAAGAAACCAAAGTGACCGATATCGCTCATCAGTGCGGCTACTCCTCATCTCAGGCGATGGCAAAAGTATTAAAGCGAGAGCTTGGTATGACGGCTAAAAGTCTGCGTGAATTTTTTACGACAGGTACTCCTTGCATAACATCTCATCTGTTAGAAAAACTTTCCCACCCTGGAGAGAATGGCTCAATAGAAAAAGAGCTGGCTCAATCTATGCCTACTGAGCTGGTTTGGTATCCAGCACGGGGAATGAAAATAACCCCAATCCCCGATTTTGATTGGGACGTGATTTTCGAGACTCATGGTAAGAGAAGCAAACAACTATTGAGCGCGACCCCTATATCAGAATTAGACCGTTCATGGAACGATATCTCATATACTATCGGTGAATGGCAAGTATCGGATGATCAATATGACTTCTTTATTCCTGAAGGATACTACCTTTGCTGCGAAGTATATCTAGTGACAGATATGGCCTTTATTACAGCGATAGACAGCCTATTTCTGCAAGCGGAAAAACAGGGATATCAAATTGATGATAATGGCTATTTAATCGAGATGGTTCGAGATATCGAGCTCAATCTAGCTCGTGGCGCTACATTCGCTTTTCAGATCCCCATTATCGTGTGATTTGATTTCATTAGTCGAGGAACAGAAAAGTCATCGAAAGATTAAAAGGACATATATGTCCTTGCAGTCGTAGCTCAGGCCTAATCAATCACCAATTCTGAGTTGCTGATAGACTGACTGCAATGTCTTCCCAGTCTGCTTTGGATGATGCTCTTGAATATAGTTAATGTGTGGTAAAGAGTATTTCCTATAATCAGCCTTTTGAATGATCGACTCTTTAAATAACGGGTAGGCCATATCATAACCGCCAGTATACAGATAAGCTTTGCCCAGATAATAAAGATTCCATGCTCCAACACCAGAATAACGAGCATGATTAGTGAACGCTTGCTTTGACTCCTGCCATTTTTCTAATTTCTGAGAACAATAACCAAGCATTCCTTGGGCATATGAATGGGGATCTTCTGTGACAGCTAACGTTGCGTGCCTGTAGCACTTTTCCCACTGCCCCATATCGCGATAGATTCGAGCGAGGTCTCTTTGAATCAAGCTTGAGTGTACCGATTTATAAGGTTCAAGCTCTCTCAATGCTAATTTGAATCTCTTTTTCTTAATATGTTTTTTAATTCTGTGATGCAAGCCAATACCGACTAATTTTTCATAATCGCCTGGGTTATTATCAAAATGAGGTTTTAACTCTGATATGGTTTGTTCCATTTTTTCATAGCTTCCCCCCCATATTGGCAACTGCGAATACAGAACATTGACCGCAAGCGCATAATTGTCAGGTTTTACACTTAACCCCTGCTCAAAAACAGAAGCTATATACTTTTCAACGCCAACATCCGAGCTAGTCTTGGCCATTCTCACCAAATTTTGGTACGCTGAAATAAGCGTTGGATCTTGCTCTAGCGCCTGAGTCAGGTACTCGTTCGCAATAGAAAAACTTTCATACATCTTCTTTTGCTGATAATTACTGACGGTGCTTATCCACCCTGAACCACGAATATTAAAACCTTTAGAGGTATAATAAATACCAAGATTAAGCAGTCGATAAGGCGAATCTGAATGAGACTGCTCCAAACGGTTAATTGAGCTAACCAGCCAATCTTGGTCAAAATCTCTATCAAAGAAAGTGTAATCAAATGCTTGATAATACTCGGTCCAACTAATGTCTCCTCGAACATAAGCATCATTAATCTGTTTTTGTTGCTTCTCGAGTTCGGAGAATTCTTGATGTTTTAGCAGAGTTCGAAAGTGCCCAATCTCTACGCTGGCGTATGAACTTAAGCTAAATAAAACACTTGATAAGGCAATCAGTATTATTTTTAGTGTCATTAATTTTTCAAACTCCATTCTCGATGCCGGTGGCAATTCTTATTACTATCAATTTTTTCTGACGCTAAACCTACTCTTGTAAAGCCTAGGAGCCACATCGACAGAAAATGATATTGAAGCTCCAACGATCGGAACAACCAAACTATTAAGAGACTGAGTATCGCTATATACGTACCATAAAAATGTAGAATTCAACCCACCGATTAACAGTGCTGACCAACCAACGACAAATAAGATTTGAAGCATAGCCGGCTTGGTCAAAAAACCATTAGTCCAACCAGCCTTGTTCCATTTCTCCTTAGGCTCACTAAGTTTATGCTGAACACCTAACAACCCCAAAATCAGAAATGTAATAGACAAAAAATAAAGGATACACTCTCTAGATGTAAACACCGGGAAGTAGAAATACTCATAGTAGTAAATACTTACTAATGAGAATACAACAAGATAAAAAACCAAACATGAGTTAACTAAAATCCATTTCATACCTTCGCCAAAGAAACTAAGATGTCTATACAGAAAGCATCGAAATAATATCAACAATACTTATTCTCACTGAAGTCCATATTTTATCTACCACTTGGCAAAGTCAAATTCATTGAAAACAAATCTGACTCAGCTCATTAAGAGCATGATTTCAATGTAAAATGTACCTATGATGCTACAAAAGCGCAGTGTCTTTATCTGATATCAAAGAATTTAGAACCTTATACAGTATGAAAAACACACCATAGAAGAAATAATCAGTCACGATATTTAAAATATTTTGTCGCGTGTGTCCTTGCAATTTTTGAAAACAATCTGCGCACGCTACTTTCACTAAGAAATAAGTGCTTGGCAAGGTGGCTCAGTGATATTTTTTCATAAAAATAAACCAGCAAATACGCCTCGGTTTTTTCAATATTTTCATTAGCCCGACTTTGTCCTGGGCTAGTTGCCATTGCCGTTGAATTAATCAGCCGCAATTTTCGATATGGATGGATTACGGATCGACTCTGAGCCTTTCTGAAAAGAAGCCGAAAAAGAGAGGTTTTCATCTATCGGCGTCAAAGGGCTTTGATATCGCTCTATAATGCGTTTACTGGCTCGTTGTAGTTTGTTAGGAGTATTCTATAGTTAGCACAACTTTTTTTATTTGATCAAAACGTTCAATCCGACACTCCACTCTTGGCATTTTTTCTTCGTAAAAGTGCATGCCAAATTCGTGTAGTTTAGATCAGCGTTAGTTTTCAACGGAGATATCGTGCAAATAATTTTCTATGTGTCATTTTTCTTATTTGTTATCCCATGGGCTGGAAAACAATACTACCCTGAGGTGTTTGGGGTTTGGTTTGTACAATTACCATCAATTATTCTATCTATGTTGTTGTTAGGATTGGGGTTTGCAAAAAGCATCTGCCTTCTGCCCTCACTTAAAGGTACAATGTTAAGTCGGCTTATAGTCCCAGCAAAATTCTTAATTGTTTTTGCTTTTTTTCTTGGAGTTAGTTCTTCTGGTTTAGGTCTTTTGGGATACGCGGGGGTTACGTTATGGGAATTAGACCCATATTCTGAGAGTGATGCTAAGAAGCTAATAACGGCTTTATACTCAGATAAATTTGAGGGTAAAGAATATGTAGCTAGGGCAATTTATACTCAATACGGAGCCGTGGTAAGTTACGATAGTGCTGATGGTCCAATCATTTTTAATCCATCTAAAGACGATGAAATACTCTACAAAGAATCGCAAAGTACAATAGAGAAAATTGCGTATACAAAGTCGAAATTAAAAAGGAGTATTGTTGAAACTACTTTCGCGGTTATTGGTGGCTTACTCTCGTTTGTAATGGGGTTCTTTCTGGCACTTTGTCGAGAACTGAAACTAACGAATAAGGATTAAGTGTTTCGCCTTGAGCCTTTTCTCAAGCCAAGTTGAGTGTGATAGGGTTATAATGCTCACCTTATCAATGTATTACATCATCCGCTCACCTCTGTGTTGGTTGTTCCCTCTATAAATGGCGACCATTCTCCTTATTCTATTCGCCTTTCGGCTAGATCGGTCGTGATATGCCCACGCACACAATTTCATGCTGGCAGCACGAACAGGCTCGAATTACTCACTGAAAAATACGTTGAAATCAAATTGAGCGATAAAGGCGAACCAAGTGATTCGCCTTCTGTTTATAGTGTCATTCAGCTAAGTGCCTTCATTAACCCAAACAAATCTTTCGGATTGTCCATTCTAGGCACTAACTCGATGGTTTCCCCTATATTGAGTTCCGTCGCCAGATCGTAGACATAACGAAGAACGGCTAGATCTTCCAAAGCAAAACCAACTGAATCAAATATAGTGATCTGATCTTTGCTGTCACGCCCCTTCGCTTTCCCTGCGACGACTTCCCATAAAGCATTCACCTTATGTTCGGCTGGCAGTTGCTGGATATCACCTTCAACTCTGGTTTGTGGCTCATGCTCAACGAAGATTTTTCCCGCACGCAGTACATCAATATGCAGCTCAGTTTTACCTGGGCAATCTCCACCAACACCATTGATGTGCATACCCGTCCCCACCATATCTGGCGTGAGAATCGTTGCGTAGGCTTTATCTGCTGTCACGGTTGTAATGATATCAACCCCTTTTACACACTCTTTGGCTGAAGAAGCCGCTATCACTTTAAGCTCAGGATACGCTAATAGGTGATTGGCAAGTTTATCCATTGCCGCAGAATCAATATCAAAAATACGCAGCTCTTTTATACCAAAGATTTTATGGAAAGCGATTGCCTGAAATTCACTCTGTGCGCCACAGCCAATTAACCCCATTGATGAAGACTCAGGGTTAGCTAATGCTTTAGCCGCCATTACTGAGGTTACAGCGGTGCGAAGAGCGGTAGAAAATGTGAGTTCACACAAAAGACGTGGATACCCTGTCGCCACATCAGCAAGCGCCCCAAAAGCCATCACGGTAGAAAGCCCTTGTGAAGGGTTTGATGGGTGCCCATTCACATACTTGAAGCCGTAGTTAGTGTGGTCAGCGATAGGCATCAGTTCAATAACACCAACTTCACTATGAGCGGCTGTTCTTGCTGACTTATCAAACTCCTCCCAACGAGAGAAATCCTCTTCCATATAATCCAATAAGCCATGCATAAATGACTCACAGCCGCGTGTTTTCACAAGCAAAGACAGGGCGTTTACATCAAGAAATAACGTCATCTTAAACCTTCTATTCTGCTAATTATTTTGTTTTCTATAGCTTGAGATTCTAAAGCGCAATCGAGCCAACAAAAAGACAGATAAATGCACAAAACTTCTATCAAAACCGACATAATGCAAAGTATTATTAGCATTATGTGTAAATTCGTTGTTGGTTTAAGGAAATTTATGAAAAGCACTATGGACGACATAGATAAACAGCTTCTTGCCCTGTTAAGACAAAATGCCCGAACGTCAGTCGTCGATCTCGCAAAAACATTAAAGGTCTCACGGGCTACAGTGCAGAATCGAATTAATAAGCTGGAGAAAGAAGGCATCATTCTAGGCTATACGGTTAAGCTCAAACACGAAGCAGAAGTGGAATCTAATGCGGTTAAAATAGTGATGAGTATATCGGCAGAGGCTAAAGATGAAGCTCAGGTACTAAAAGAGCTACAGTCTTTCCACGAGGTGATCTCGGTATACCACACCAATGGGCATTGGGATCTTATTGCAGAAGTACGCGCAGAAAATTTATCGTTATTGGGGGGGTTACTAGTACGGATACGCGCCATAAAAGGGATTATTCAAACAGAAACCAATCTGTTATTAGATCAAATCTTTTAATACTACTCAGATATGCGCGAGTGTAACGTAAGGAACCCTAGCCACACCCGGCAATCACAACACCACTATTTGAGTGGCAGTACTGTACTGAATTTAAGTGACTCCATTGCAAACGTAGAGGTCACGTTGGTTAATCCTTCAACTTGGTTAACCAGTCGCTTGTAGAAACAGTCAAAAGCATTCATGTCTTCGACTTGTACTCGCATCATATAATCATATTCACCAGCCATGCGATAAAAGTCCATCACCTCCGGCATGTCAAACACCGCAAGAACAAATCTCTCATACCAAGCATGAGAGTGATCACAGGTTTTTACTTGTACAAAAGCGGTAAAGTTTACCCCAATTTTAGCCGGATCTAATAACGCGACTCGTTTGGTTATGACACCCTCTTCTTCCAAACGCTTTAATCGCTTCCAACAGGGTGTGGTAGTCAGATTGACGGTTTTAGCCAGCTCGTTCAAAGGCAGCGTAGCGTCTTCTTGTAGCGCAGCTAACAGCAAGCGATCTACTTTATCTAATTTTACTCTCTCTCCCACAGGATCCTCACACGACTCATCAAGCGTACTGCTTAGGAAAATTTGCTACTCAAACGCATAAAACAAGAAATAACTTTGTGACAAAGATCACTAATATTAATCCTGTAACAGCATGTTCATTGGTAGTAATAGTTATTTTATTATCCTTATTTTACCAAATCATTAATAGAAAATTTTTCTCTTTATAGGGTAAATAGTAGAATATTTGATAAAAAATTTCTTCAAGTATTGTTTTACAATAGAAAAATAATCGAGGTCCTATCTATAGACCCAAAGCTATAACTATTACTTGAAGCGAGCTTATCCATGAAACAACACCTATGGTCATTATTTATTGATGTTATCAATCGCGAGGTAGTACCTGCCCTTGGCTGTACTGAACCTGTTTCTGTTGCATTAGCAACAGCGATCGCTATCGACAAGCTAGGCGTAAAGAATGACGCATGTTCAGTGAACATCGAAGCCAGCGTTTCACCAAACCTGATGAAAAATGGCATGGGTGTTGGAATACCGGGCACGGGTATGATTGGTCTGCCGATGGCAGCAACGATTGGCGCTGTAGCTGGTGACCACACTGCAAACCTTGAAGTTCTAAAAAACGTTACCGCTGATGATGTTGCTGTAGCAAAACAAATGCTAGACAACAAACAAGTAACTGTCGGTGTTGCTGATGTTGCAAACGTCTTATACGCGAAAGTGACTGTTTTTTACCAACAACGCAGTGTTTCAGTGACAATCGCTGATGGTCACACTAATGTTGTGGCAATCGAAGAAGATGGCATTACCGTTTTCAAAGCTGAGCAACAAGCTCAACAAGATTCGGATACAAGTAGTAATCCATTTGAGCAAGCGACTGCACAAGATGTTTACGACTTTGCTATGAATGCCGATCTTGAAGACATTCGTTTTATTGAACAAGCGAAGGTACTAAACACAGAGCTATCTGAAGAAGGTCTAACTGGCAACTACGGGCTGAAAATCGGTGCGACTTTCCGTAAGAACGAAGAGCGAGGCTTACTGTCTGGTGGCTTGTTAACTGAAGTATTGGTACGTACGTCTGCAGCTTCAGACGCTCGTATGGATGGTGCGATGAAACCAGCGATGAGCAACTCTGGTTCTGGTAACCAAGGTATTGCAGCGACTATGCCAGTCGTAGCAACTGCTGAGTTCTTGAAAGCAAACGAAGAACAAACCATTCGCGCTTTAATGCTTTCGCACCTAATGGCTATCTACATCAAGAGCCACCAAAACAAACTGTCTGCTCTATGTGGCGCAACGACGGCTTCTATGGGCTCTGCCGCTGGTATCACTTATCTTCTTGGGGGTGACTTTGAACAAATCAGCGCATCTATCTGTAGCATGATCGGAGACATCGCTGGCATTATCTGTGATGGTGCTAAAACATCTTGTGCGATGAAAGTATCATCTTCTGCTGGTTCAGCGGTTAAATCGGCATTAATGGCGATTGATGGCATTCGTGTTACTGGTAATGAAGGTATCGTTGCTAATAGTGTTGATCAAACGATCATCAATCTATCTGCGTTAGCCAACGGCTCTATGACGCAGACCGATATCCAGATCCTAGATATCATGGTTAGCAAATAACAAAACTATTATGCCTTAGTTTATAAGCGCCTTAGTTGATAAATGTTTTAATCAATAAATGCGTTCGTTGACAAGTGCCTTATGCTAGCCTATCCCAAGCCAAGCTTTTATGACTTTTTAGTTCAAATAGCTTGGCTTTTTGTTCAACACTAAACTGCAATTGTCACTCACTGCTCTCTTCTTACTACCTTAATCCTCTCAGCCAGATCACCACTACTCAACGCCTTTATACCTGCCAAACGACTAGCGCTCATTGCTAGCCAAGTAACCTACGATCATCACAATGATATAAACCTCAGCAAGGTCTGTACTTCAACTCCATACGGCTCGACAATGTAACCCAAAATGATTTCCTCACTCTTCTAATCAAGTTTGCAGTGCTGTGTGGTTGTCCCGCTTAGCATCCCATCTTGTATACTTCAACAACTTGATGAGTTCATCCCTTTCTATCTCCTTTAATCCACTACCAAACTGGTGACAATCTATACCCAAGAGACTTGAAGATGCAGGTAGGCGGCAAGTGAGAAAGTCCCCTGAGCATAGGTGAACTATGTGATTGGTGCGCACGAATACAGCAACACCGCTGCAACTTCAAGTATGACGGGTATATATGGATCTCTTTCAACTGCGGCGCTATCGCATCAATATATTGTTCGCGATCTTCAAATTAAAATTGAGGTCAATTGATTACTCCGATTATATTTTCCATAAATTTAACTAGCAGATAACGCACTTTCTGAGAACAAATATCATTGCGCAGTTAAAACGAGATTCTTGCTTTGTACGCATTTCATTAAATAACAAAAGTGTGAACAAGCTCTCGTGTGTCAGACAAAGAAACCTTACAAAAAAAAGTGGTATAAAGTGAAGCAGATCAAGCTTTTGACCGCTTCAAGCTTATCTACAATTGATCTGAATCATAGTGAAAAATTAACCACACTTATAATGTGTATTCGTAGTATATTTTCCTATATTGAGTCATTTTGGCGATATTTTTAATAAACTATTTCTATAAATCCTGGCGTATGCTCCATGTCAAATCAAAGCAAACAAGTTAAAACGTTTGCAGATAATAATAAATAAACCTCTAACTTTTTAACGGCAATCGCCATTTAAAATGGAAAATAATTATGAGTGAAACAATTCAAGGCACCTCTACTTGCGCCACGGATACACGTCCTGTCCATGAACGCGCTAATATGAGTAAATCCGAATGGAAACAAGCCATCAAATTTGACAGTGTAGACATTGGTTGGATAGTGATGAGTATCGGTATGGCAATCGGTGCTGGCATCGTATTCCTGCCTGTGCAAGTTGGCGTAATGGGTCTATGGGTATTCCTCCTTTCTTCTATCATCGGTTATCCGGCGATGTACCTTTTCCAGAAACTCTTTATCAATACTCTCGCTGAATCGAAAAAATGTACTGACTACCCAGGTGTTATTGAAGGTTATTTAGGTAAAAACTGGGGTATTGGATTAGGTGTTCTTTACTTCCTAATGCTGGTTATTTGGGTACTTGTTTACTCACTAGCGGTGACTAACGATAGTGCTTCATACCTACACTCTTTTGGTATCACTGAAGGGCACCTTAACGATAACTCATTCTACGGTCTGGGGCTTATCTGTATACTTGCCTTCATCGGTTCTAAAGGCGAAAAGCTGCTGTTCAAACTGTCTGGTTTTATGGCGGTAACAGTACTGTCTCTTGTTGCGGTAATGGCTGTACTTCTAATTGCGCGCTGGGATATGGCTAACATCCCTGCTATTAGTGATTTCGGTTCAATGCTGAAAAATGCCATCATCACACTGCCATTCACTCTAACGTCTATTCTGTTCATTCAGTCGTTGAGCCCAATGGTTATCTCTTACCGCTCTCACGAACGCTCTATCGAGGTTGCACGCTATAAAGCAGAACGTGCAATGAAAATCGCCTTCTCTATTTTGTTCGTAATCGTATTCTTCTTTGCTGTATCGTTCACTTTTGCTATCAGCCAAGAGCAAGCAACTGAAGCGATGAACAAGAATATTTCGGCACTAGCTATCATTGCACACTACTTCCCTGGTAGCTGGGCAACGGTTGCAGGTATTGTTATCAACATCTTTGCTGTTGTGACTTCATTCTTCGGCGTTTTCCTTGCATTCCAAGAAGCGTGTCGTGGTTTGGCAATGAACATCCTACTTCGTTCTCGCAAAGAATCTGACATTAACAAGAACCTCGTAAACCGACTTGTTACTGTTTTCATCATTCTACTAGCATGGTCAGCGATTGCGTTAAATGCACCAATCCTTTCGTTTACGTCGATTTGTAGCCCAATCTTCGGAATGGTTGGCTGTTTGATCCCTGCATACCTAGTGTACCAAGTGCCTCACCTACATAAGTACAAAGGTGCTGCGACGAACTTAATCATCGTAACTGGCATCCTACTTTGTATCTCACCACTATTGGCTTTCATGTAATTGAATTCACCAATGTAAAATAACAGACAAGCGGCTCAATTTGAGCCGTTTTTTTATACCTCCTAACATAAATACCCCTCCTCTTGGCTCAGCATAGAAATGCTGCAAGCTATCTTCGAACGCCTAAGTATTGATTATTATTTAACCAACCCCAATATCAATTCTATAAATGGATTGTATTAGGGAAAAACAAGATGGATTACTTGTTTGCCATCGCTTTATTTGCGGTGTCAGCATCAGTTACACCAGGGCCAAATAATATAATGGTGATGACGTCTGGGGTGAATTTTGGCGTTAAAAAAAGCTTACCCCTGTTAACTGGGATTTGTGTCGGCTTTGCCGCCATGCTGCTACTGGTTGGTCTCGGTTTTTCTCAATTATTCGACATTTTCCCTAGCCTGCACTTTATTATCAAATGCGTTGGGGTAGCTTATTTACTCTACCTTGCTTTTCTGATTGCTAAATCAGCAGGTACAGTCAGTGCCAAAAGCCAAGATAAACCACTCACTTTTATGAACGGGGCTCTATTTCAGTGGGTTAATGCCAAAGCATGGGTAGTCGCGACAGGGGCAATCGCAGCGTTTACCACTGTTGGGGGTAACTTCTACAGCCAAAATATGCTCATTGCAGCGACGTTCTTTGTGGTGTCAATTCCCTGCGTTGGGCTGTGGCTCTCATTTGGTTCATTGCTAAAGAACATCCTGAACAGCGATAAGAGTCGAAAATGGTTTAACTTCTCAATGGCAGGGCTGCTTGCTTTATCTGTTGTACCTGTAATGCAAGAAATCGTGATTCAACTTACATAATTACCCGTTGGGGAAAAACTGTAAACGAACTTAATGATAGTCAAATGGAGTAAAAGAATTTCTCTTTTAATAACAGTGAATTTCGCTCAAAAGACGAGAACTTACTGCGTAATATAGTGGATTCTTTACACTGAAAATATGTCCGGAGTAAGTTCCACTGAATGGCATAATCCTGGAATATCTACCAAAGTCAGGCTATTGCCTGATTCCAACACGTACCCTTCATTTTTAAGTTTTTTAATTGAACGGGATAACGTCTCAGGAGTCATCCCTAGCTGTGTCGCTAGCAATTTTTTTGTCACCGAAAGGTGAATTTTTCCCTCTTGAGGGATTTGCCCCCGATATAATTCTGCTAGTTTCATAACTAGACGCTGATTTGCACTAACTTGAGTCAGAATATTTAATGTATTCATTAAATTACAAATTTTGTTGCTCATATAACTCATGGTCTTCATCGACAATTCTGGTGAACTTACTACCAGATTGATTACGTCCTTATGATTAAATACTACGAAAACAGAATCTTGCTCTACCCGTGCGTTCATAGGGTACTTTCTCGGGTCCATAAACATAGCCATCTCCGCAATCAGTTCACCAGCTAAAAACACCTTGAACAACTTTTCATCACCATTTGGCATCAATCGAAAAAGCGAGACCTTTCCTTTCTCAACCAGAAACATCTGGTTCGCCTCTTCCCCTTGCTCAAACAAGACATCACCAGTTGTGTATTGAATCTTACGCTTCAATGAGAACAGCCTTTTTTTCTGATCTTGGTCCATCAGAGAAATAATCGAGCTAGTCACCTGTATTCCCCTCACCTTGATTATTATCAAGAGGCAAATTGGAGCCAATTAGATAGAGTGTTAATGATAATCATTATTGTTAAATCTGCAAGATTGATGGAGTATTATTATGCAAGGAATCAGCCCATGCTTTAGATTGATTAGTTTAATTGCCATATCGGTAATTTTTATTCCGCTCATTCTATTGGCTTAGGAGGATATATGTCCGAAAAACTAGCCATGCCAGATGAAAACCGCAAGGCATCAAAAACCCCCGGGCATTGGGTTCTGGCTCAACTAGGAAAAAAAGTTCTCCGTCCCGGTGGAAAAGATCTCACGTTAAAAATGCTACGCGGTCTTAATATAACTCCTTATGACAAAGTAGTTGAGTTCGCACCAGGTATGGGATTCACCGCTCGTTTGTGCCTAGAGCAGAATCCAGAGCAATACACCGCGATTGAACAAAACGAACACGCCGCAAAAATTGTTCGTTCATACTTAAATGGAAACGAGCAAACATGTAAAGTCGGCAACGCTCAGAATACTGGTCTAGAAAGCTCCTTTGCCACTGTTGTATACGGCGAAGCGATGTTAACCATGCAGTCAGACGCGCGCAAAAGCGAAATCATTGCAGAAGCGGCACGCATTTTGGAATCAGGCGGACGTTACGGTATTCATGAACTCTGTATTTCTCCCAACGACATTGAACAAGATAAAAAACGACAAATTCAGAAAGAAGTGTCCGAAACAATTCAACACCCAGCAAAACCTTTGACGCCTTCAGAGTGGAAGCAACTAATGCTGAAATGCGGATTTGAAATCGAATTTGAAGCCGTGGCACCAATGCATCTTCTTGAACCCAAACGAATGATCGATGATGAAGGATTAATCGGTTTCCTGATGATAGCGAAGAACATATTAACTAATCCTGAGGCAAGGAAACGTGTTCTGGGTATGCGCAAAATCTTCAGGAAACATCGGGACAATCTAGCCGCTATTACAATTGTTGCTAAGAAGAAGCAGCTATAAAGCATGTAGATAAACATTGATGATCACGATTTGAGATCTTCAATCGCATTGATCAACGCATCTAGACCGCGTTCAACTTTATTGCGACTGCAGCCTAAATTAAGACGAATATGGTATTTTCCTAACTCGCCATAATTTTTACCCTGCATGATCGCCACTTTATAATGCGTCACTAACCGCTGATTGAGTGCGTCCATATCAAGCTGTAATGGACCAAGATCAATCCATGCGAGGTAGGTTGAATCTGGAATATCGTAACGAATTTCAGGAAATCTATCGCGCAAAGTTTGCTGAACGTATCGGTGGTTGTCGAGAAGATAAGCTTTTAATTCGTCTAACCATGCTGATCCTTCTTGGTAGGCAGCCACTAGCCCTATGATTCCAAGAACCGCAGGGGAAGAAAGCCCATCAACTTGCTTAAGGTTAACCAAATAACGTTCTCTTGCTTGTTGGTTGGCAATAAATGCGTAAGCACCACCAAGCGCTGGGATATTAAATGATTTTGACGCTGAGCTAACCAACGCCCATCGGTCATAGCTTGAAAAACCTTGCCATGGTGTATGTGGTTTGAAACCGATATCCATGTGGATTTCATCACTGATCACCGCAACCTGGTATTTCTCGCAGAGCAGAGCGATGCGTTGTAACTCTTCAAGGCTCCATATTTTTCCAGTTGGGTTATGCGGACTACAAAGCAATAAAACCGTATTGTTCTCATCGGCTAATTGTTGCTCAAAACTACTCCAGTCAAAATTGTAATCCTTACCTGATTTATGCAGTTCACAAGTTACCACTTGGCGGTTTAATCCGGTGATCATGCAATCAAATGCGTCATAGGCTGGCGTATGAATAATGACGCCTTGCTTCTCGCTACTCCACTGACGAATCAACTGCGATACGATGTAGATAACAGAAGGGCCATAAACCAGAGTTTCACTGGAGAAGTTCGCGTTAAAACGCGTCGAAAACCAGTGGGTTATTGCATCTTTATAATCTGAGTGATTCCAGCGGCTATAACCCCAAACTGGGTGTTTAAACCTATGTTCAATCGCGGTAAGTACACAGTCAGGCGCTGCAAAATCCATATCGGAAATAGTAAATGGTAGCAAGTCGGCTTCACCAAATCGGTCTTGCACATAATCCCATTGCGTACAATATGTACCACGTCGATCTATTTCTTTATCAAACATGCCAATTTCCTAGCAAAAGAGCCATATTTCTATGGCTCTTGCGGTTATGTTTATACAATCAATTTATTCATCGCATTTTTAAGCATATGGACCTGAGGACCAATCACCACTTGGATAGCTTGACTGTCGAGCTTAATCACACCCAGTGCTCCGAGCTTTTTCAGTTCACTATCCGACACTTTACTCATATCATTTACCGTCATACGTAAACGAGTAATACAGTTGTCTAAAGAGGCAATATTCTCTTTGCCACCTAGCGCGGTAATAAATTGAGTCGCTTTTAATTCGCCCGCAGCCTTGGTTGTTGATACCGTTTCCATTTGGCTACAATCTTCATCTTCAGCACGCCCTGGTGTCATGATATCCCACTTCTCTATCGCCCATTTGAACGTAAAGAAATAGAGCGAGAAGAATAGCGGACCAACCCAAAACAGATTTAACCAACCGGTATGCGTGCCCTGCAATATACCAAAGGTAAATAGGTCAATGACGTTACCGTCAGTATTACCAATAGTATGGTTAAGTAGATTCATCACTAAAAAGCCTAAGCCATAGAAACACGCGTGAGCTACGTATAGCGCAGGGGCGATGAAAAGGAACATGAATAGGATTGGTTCTGTAATGCCACCAACAGCACAAGCGATAATGCCGGAAATAACTAAGCCTTTAATTGCTGGTCTGTTTTTCAGTTTAGCTGCCGTATAAATAGCACATGCAGCGCCTGGTAAACCAAAGATCATCGCTGGCATTTTACCACCCGATAGGAACGCGGTGGCGGAAGAGGAAATAGGTACATTAGCACCTAGCTGGGCGTAAAAGATATTCAGCGCACCGTTTACACTTTCACCATTAATGACCTGCGTACCGCCAATTTCAGTAAAGCGAACCATCGAAGAAACAATGTGATGAAGACCAAACGGTAGTAATAGCATTTCGCTCATTCCGTAAAGGAACGGACCAAATGGACCAGCAACAGCAATCAGTTGACCAATAGAGTTAATTCCCGCCTGCACTGGTGGCCAAATAAACGGAATCATTAGACCAACGAGCGCCATCACGATGGTAGTAATAATCGGCACAAAACGTGCGCCACTCCAGAATGCAAATGCGTCATGGAATTGAACTTCACGGAACCTTTCGTGCAACTTGTAGACAATAATACCGGTAATTACGCCACCCAACACACCAGTATCAATCGTCTCGATACCCAGTATATTTCTGACAGTAGCGCCTTCAATACCACCAGATACGGTTAAATAAGTATTCACCGCCAGGTTCATCACCGAGTAGCCGACAAAGCCAGACATTGCAGCCACACCTTTGTCTTCTTTAACGAGACCAATCGGTATCGCCATGGCGAACAAAATAGGCAGAAAGATAAACGTCGCCAAACCTATTTTCACCATAAAGGTAAAGATGGCTTGTAACCATGGAGCACTTAAGAATGGCAGAGCTTCTTGAACAGCAGAGCCTCCGAATCCTGCGCCAACACCAAGTAAAATACCGGAAAAAGCCAGCAGAGCGATTGGGAGCATGAACGTTTTACCGAGAGATTGAAAAAATCCCCATATTGAATGATTCATATACTGGTTCCTTGTTCTTTCTAAATTATCAAAATTAGCTTCTAACAAACGCTTTTATTGTTGCAATCTCTTGACCTTCGCTTTGACCATACGGCTCAATACGGTATTCACCGACACTGGCTGGCACAATAAAGGTTTCAGCATAATGCACAACGAAAGGTTGGAATTTCTCAGTTGGACTTGTGACAATCGCCTCACGTCCTTCAATTAGGTTCAACACGTTAACTTTGCCATCAGTATGATGAGAGACTGGCTTACTAAACCAGTGACGACGGGTTTCAATAAATTCACGCTGATGCAATCCGGTGCGTTCCTCTTTCCAGCCATCACCCTCAGCAACAGGCGAAATAGCATTAATGAGGTTTTCTTCTACCCACTGAGTGTCTCGATCCCACTGAATCACTTTTTTGCCGTGGTCTAAGTGCACCGGTCTTGGTAACCCATCCAAACCAAGGCGACCCCAATCCCACAATTTGAACGTAAATATGTAAGGTGTGGCGCTGATTTCAAGCACCATAGTATTGATACCAGAACAGTGAATGGTGCCGGCAGGGATCAAAAAGTGATCGTGTTTTTTGGCTGGGTACTGGTTAATGAACTTTTGATCATCAAATGCTTTTTCACCACGTTGCGCGGCGTACAGATCAGCCATCATTTCATCGGGATCGATTCCGGTTTTGGTACCTAGGTAAACCGTCGAGTTCTCCCCTGCATCCAGCATGTAATAGCTTTCATCTTGGGTATAGTGCATGCCAAATTCTTGCTGAATATATTCAGTTAATGGGTGCACTTGCAGGCTAAGGTTTTGTCCTTGCATGGTATCAAGGAAGTCAAAACGAATTGGGAACTCAGCGCCAAATCGGGCATGCACTTCTTCGCCGAGTAACGCTTGTGGCTCAAGAAGAACTAAGTTTTGTGAAGGGATCTCAATTAAGGTGTCGGCGTACTTTAATACCAAACTGTTTTCTTCAGGTACACAGTCAAAGCACCAAGCATAGTTTGGTTTGTCTTCATCAAGTTCACAGACCTCCTTCATCCACTGCCCTCCCCAAACGCCAGGGTCAAAGAAAGGGACAACTCGAAATGGTTGTTGAGAGGTTTGTTTCAGCCCAGCCATAAGAGCCTGACCGGTAATCAGCTTGATACTCTCTTGAGTATTGGTATCAAGTAGGAAATCTACATGACGTAAGACTTGCGCCTTATGTCGATCAAAAACACGCCACTCAATAAAGAAAGCTCGTTTATAGCGGCGTAGAATATCTTCTGATTGATTATTCACCCCCCAATTACCAAGCTTACCTTGACGAAAACGCTGTTGAATTTCCCATCGCGCTAAGTCGGCATATATGTGTGTATCTGGCTGAGCAAAGAGAGACGCGCCATGACCATACACAATCACCAACCCTTTTTTTACCTTGGCAATTTGCTCTTGTAGTTGGGCACTTTTTTGCGGATGAAAAAACTCATTCAGTTTATGCGGGGCAATAACACCAAACACACGGTCATCAGTGATATGGCGCTCTAGCTTATTGAATATTTCTTCTTCGCTAAGCTTAGCTTCATCAGTAAAAAAGACCTGCTCTGAGTCTAGCTTTGAAATGAGTTGGTCCAATAACGCTTGGTGATCAACACCATGATAAGTATCAATAATGAGGACATGTCGCTCGGTCTGAACACGAGATTGAATCTGCTCAATCACGTTTGACCAGCCTTGCCATGCTTGATCATCGAACCCCGAAACCTCGACATGTGGAAACTTGTTGTAGTTTGGTCTGTGCGGTAGATACATCTAAAATCATCCAGTTATTGTTTCTATCCTGATAATAAGCAAGGTTGGTAAATGACAACAAACTGGTTAACGTGGTTAACCTGTCAAATCGTGGCTATTCGCCTTCAATAACGTAGCATTTGTTACTATGGTCACAGCATAAAAGCGGATAAATGAGGTAAAAATAGGTTAAACGTTTAACCTGTGATTTTCTTATGTCTAAAGCCACCATTTCAGATGTTGCTAAGTACTGCCAAGTCTCGACTGCGACGGTATCCATGGTATTGACCAATAAAGGTCGAATCTCCGCAAAAACACGTGAACGAGTATTAGTGGCTATCGATGAGTTGGGCTACATATACAATCAGTCCGCGGCCAATTTACGACACAAACGCAGCAACTTGGTTGGCTTACTGATCCCCGATATTACTAACCCATTCTATGCAGAATTGATTGCAGGCCTTAGCCACTACCTCGAAGCACATGACTCACTGTTGTTTTTGGCGCATACCGAAGACAATGTTGCCAAACAGAATAAATTAATTGAGTCGTTAATCAGCCAAAATGCCGGAGGCTTAGTGCTTTGCCCGTCAAAAGAAACCGATATTAGTTTTCTAGAAACCGTCAAAAAGAGAGGCATTCCGATTGTTTTAGCAGTAAGACCTATGGTCGATGAGTCTTTTGACTATGTTGGGACCAACAGTTTCATGGGTGTTCAAATGGCAACGGAGCATCTAATTAAGCTTGGACATCGCCATATTGCATTTATCGGTGGCGCGGTGAATTCGCAAACTCGCTCTCATCGTTTAGGCGGGTTCATATCAAAACTACTCGAGTTTGGCATCTATCCTAGTGAAAACTACATGGTTAGTTGTGGAGCTAGTCGGGCTGAAGGGGCTGCTGCCACCTACAAATTGTTACAACAACATCCTGAAATTACTGCCGTAATTGCCTATCAAGATATTGTCGCTTTTGGCGTTATGCGTGCAGCAAAAGATATGGGGCTTGTCGTCGGTAAAGAGATTGCCGTAGTAGGCTTTGATGATGTGCCGGATGCCGCTGACACTTCCCCAAGTTTAACAACAGTCTCGGTTTCCGCGCAGCAAATTGGTTTGGCTGCAGGTGAGCTACTACTATCGAAAATGGCAGGCAATAGTGATGGGACTAAAAGCTTAGTCTTCCCGCCTAAACTGATTGTGCGTCAGTCTTGCGGAACACCAAATACAAGTCAGTAACCAAGAGAAATACCATTAAAAAAATCAATTACTAGACCACACATAAAACACGCATCACAGCAACATGCACAATAGTAGACGGAATGACGCCTCTGGAAGTATCACTCTTACTTCCATTATGAAATTAAGAGTGATATTTCCATTGTGAGGACCAGTGTCTTTTCGCTCTATAATCAGTGATGCATCTTGGTTGCAAGCGCAAAACGATTCCACGCATTGATCATGATGATTTGCATCATTACTTCTGCTGTTTGCTGCTCGCCAAATTGTGCGATACATGCATGGTAAGTCGGCTCCGATACACCTGCTTGATGAATCAAAGTCATTTCATCAACTAACTGCAATAAAGCTTGTTCTTGTTGATCAAAACGTGGTGACTCCTTCCATGCTGATAACGCAAAAATCTTTTGTTGATCAATACCAATCTTCAATGCTTGTTTGCTGTGCATTTCAATACAATATGCGCATTGATTGATCATTGACGCTCGAAGCTTAATCAGCTCCTTTTGTTGCTCTGACAAATCCGTAGTAGAAAGGTAATTTTCTATACCCAGCATAGTGTTAAGTGCTTCAGGTTGGATTTTTGCGATATCAATACGGTTATTCATAATGTTGCCCTTTGTAGTTAATACGTCTTATCGACAAGGCAAATTATGCGTTAGAATAAGGAAAGCAAGAATGCCTCTTAAAACGAAATAAGTTTTGCGTAAATTGCAAAGGTGAATAATGTTAAATCAGATCAAAATCTTAGTACAAGTTGTCGAGTCTGGTAGTTTTTCAAAAGCCGGACAGGTACTTAACATGGCACCATCGTCAATCTCTAGAGCGATAGACAATTTAGAGCATACGCTGCAATCAACCTTGTTTAGGCGCAGCACTCGCAGTGTCTCTTTAACGGAAAAAGGCGAATACTTTTATCAGCAATCGACAAAAATACTCTCTGATGCAAATAAGCTCATTGCCGAAATGAAAGGCGACCGCGCCGAACCGCAAGGGGTGCTGCGGATTTCTGTCTTCGAGAGCTTTGGTAATCTCGTCTTAGCCCCGCTCCTACCCCGCTTTTTGGCGCAGTATCCGAAAGTCACGGTTGAGATTGACCTCGACAACAACCTAGTCGATTTGCACAGTGAGAATATTGATGTCGCCATTCGTATTGGCACTCCACAAGACAGTAACTTAAAAGCTCGTCGATTAATGCCAAACCAAACCTCTTTAGTGGCAACGCCCGAATACCTAGCTTCTCACGCAGCGATCGAGCAACCAGAGGATATTCAAAGCCATAATTGCTTGCTAATAAGCCATGGGCGAAAGCATCATTATTTCTACTGCTCTAATGGCAAAGAAACGCGACGAGTACCTGTCAGTGGTAATTTAGTCTCTAAAGGCGGCTCCCCACTGTTAAGTGCTGCACTAAGCAACTCAGGCGTATTGTTGTTATCAGAATGGATGATTAAGCCCTATTTGCAATCACAGCAACTGGTCGAGGTTCTGCCTGATTGGGTTACTAGCTCTTCAGAACATGGCAGCGGAGAAATATTTGCCATCTATAAAGGGATGGAATATCCAAAGCCCCATATTAGAGCCTGGTTGGATTTTCTGGTGACGGAACTGAGCAACATACGACAACCACAATAAATGGCTAAGTCATAACTTTTAGGGTAAGTCATATGACCTACCCCAAATAAAGACTGATAACCCCACACGTGAGCATAAATGGTAAACTGATGGCGAAAGAATCCACTTTACTAAAACACGCTATCAGAAAGTGCCCCCCCATCGTTACATGTCGTCTAGTTCAAAAAGTTATCGCTTGTTTTTTTCTCAACAAAGCTTTCAATATTTTCCAACGTTGTTTCAGCAATGTTGTGTAGAGCATCAACGGTTAAAAAAGCTTGGTGCCCAGTGAAGATAACGTTGTGGCAAGCAGAAAGACGACGGAATACATCATCAACGATAACGTCGTTAGATTTATCTTGGAAAAATAACGCCTTCTCACTCTCATAAACATCTAAACCTAATGCGCCAATACGCCCTTGTTTAAGAGCTTCTATCGCCGCCGCCGAATCCAGCAACTCACCTCGACTGGTATTAATGATCATCACGCCATTCTTCATTTTATTGAATGCCGCCTCATTGAGTAGATGATAATTCTCTTTCGTCATTGGGCAGTGTAGAGATATCACATCTGACTGGCGAATAAGCTCATCAAGCGTGCAATAATTCGCACCCAATTCGGTGGCAAAGTCATTCGGATACGGATCATAACAAAGTACATCCATACCCAATCCTTTTAAAATACGAATCGTTGCGAGCCCGATTTTTCCTGTGCCAATAACCCCTGCTGTACGCCCATAAAAATTAAACCCGACCAGCCCTTCAAGGGAAAAATTAGCGTCTCTTGTTCGCTGGTATGCTTTATGGAAGCGGCGGTTGAGCGTCATCATTAAGCCTACAGCATGTTCTGCTACCGCTTCAGGTGAATAAGCCGGAACCCTTGCAACCGCAATACCTAACTCTTTCGCGGCAATTAAATCTAGGTTATCGAAACCAGCACAACGTAAAGCGATCATCTTTACACCACGATAAGACAACTGCTCAAGAACAGGTCGAGAGAGGTCATCATTAACGAAGGCGCAAACCACTTCACATCCCTTCGCCATCTTGGCGGTTTTCTGATTCAGAAGAAAATCGTAAAAATGGTATTTCACTTTATGTTGAACTTTTGCATTTTCAAACGAAGTTTCATCATAAGATTTGGAACTAAAGAAGGCGATATTAATCATAAGGTTGTCCTCATATCATATATTTACGGTTCTCACTCAACCTAACCAGCTCAAAAAGCATATCAGAATATAATTGTATTGATTGTTTGCTGACATAGTATACCCAAGTAACCTCAAGATGCTTAGTTCAGCGAGAGTTGTTAGGTTTGCAGGCAAGGCGTCGATTTGAAAATATAGTTGCTCTAAATTAAGAATCGATAACGTAGTCTGCGAACCTAACAAACTCGCCCTGTGGGAGCCTGTCACTGGAGCCATTTCTGTGTCAAACAACTAGGAAATAGATGACTATTCCACGTCATTGTTTTCCTTGAACTGGAACCAGTGACAAGACTCTGAATCCTGCATCTTGAAGTCACTTGGGTATACCAAATGGTCACCATCTATCACCTCCTGATTGCGCTCATCTCTAAGATCATAGTGATCAACTTGGCAAAACGAGACAGCGTTACTCATTGGTGCCCCTTTGGTGAAAAGCAGGATATACTCTGCAGGAAACTCTGACTAATAGGCTATTTATGAGCGATTCATCTTCTGTAACTGTTCCGCGTGACCCAATGGCACGCTTTGATGCATTTTTTAAAACCATCGCTGAAAACAAAAAGATTTGGTTATTAATTGATGAGCACGGCAGTGTTCTACTCAATACCGACGATGAAGAGTGCGTGCCTGTATGGCCAAGTGAAGAACACGCACTTCAATGGGCGACTGAAGAATGGGAAGGCTTCACTGCTGAGCCTATCTCTCTAGCAAAATGGAAGAGCCGCTGGACTATGGGTCTTGAACAAGACGATCTATTAATTGTGGTATTCCCTGACGAAGCAGGCGAAGGTGTCATTCTCGACCCTGAAGAATTTGAATTTGAAATGGTTAAACGCGAACGCCGTTAAAAAATAGCTGCAATTTTAATCAGCCAACATTCTATATTTCGACAAAGCGACATCATCATTGGTGTCGCTTTTTAGTTGCCTTCCTGCTGGCGATCGAGAGATCGATGAGTTGGACGCCCCTACTTTACCCAGCTTTATATTATTCACCTTGTCACCCTAAAATAATTGGCGCAAAGGTTACTGCTTTTGTATCTGAGCTCCCTTTGCTAAAATGCCGCCCTTTCGCACGCAAGCAGTTTGCACAGCCAGTTCAGAGACATGAAATGAAAGACACCCTCGCAATAATCGGATTGATCAACCCTAAAAGCCCTGAAAATGTTGGTGCGGTAATGCGGGCTGTCGGTTGCTACCAAGCTGACGAAGTATTATATACCGGTCAACGATATGCTCGCGCAGCCAAATTCAGCACCGATACAAAAAGCGTGAGACGAAGCATTCCCCTAAAAGGGGTTGATTCAATGATTGAGGCGATTCCGTCTGATATTAAAATTGTTTGTGTCGAGCTGGCTTTGGGCGCTACGCCACTGCCTCATTTTGAACACCCTGACAAAGCCATCTACATCTTTGGTCCTGAAGACGGTTCTATCCCACAAGAGATTGCCGATAAGGCTGATCATGTCGTTTATGTACCAACAGTAGGTTGTATGAATCTCGCCGCCTCGGTAAACGTTCTGCTGTACGATCGCTTAGCCAAATCTGACAATGTAGTCGAAGGGGATGAACTGATTAGAAGCAGCCGTGATAACCGCAATCATCTGCAGGTAAAAAGCCAGATTGAAGACATGGCTTGAACCGATTTTGAATTGAATAAAATAGTAATGGGCACTTACTGAACTTGCCAGTAAGTGCCCTTTTTTTATTTTAAATAACTAGCCTAAAAACGCTGGTAGCATCCCCAACATAGCCATGATGTGGAAGATAGCAGTGAATACACCAAAGGCAATGACCAAGCCAATCATCGTGTTGCCGCCCGGCGCTTTAAAGCCTTCATTACCGCCTTCACGAGTACGTGATTTATAAGCAAGCATCGCTGGGATAATACAAGCCCAAACTGTCGCTGCTGCACCTGCATAACCAATCGCAATAACAAAGCCGAATGGGAACAACAAAGACATAATCAAAGGTGGCAAGAAAGTTACTGCCCAAGATTTAGTACGACCTTGTTTGGTATCTTCAAATTTGAACAAGTCTGCAATGAAGTCGAATACACCCAAACCAACACCGATGAATGAAGATAGCAATGCCGCCATTGAGAAGCTGTTAATTGCATTTGTTACTTTATCTGAAGCAACCACAGAACCTAGAGCTGAAAGCAATACATCAACGTTACCACCTTGCTCAATAACAGGACCAAATTGGTTGCGAGGTAAGTTACCGTAAATAGATAGTAGCCATAGTAGGTATAGAACCAGCGCAATCACTGTACCACCAAGAATCGCTTGCTTAGCGCGGTTCTCTTCACCGTAATAAGCACGCATAGACGATACAGAGTGGTGATAACCAAAAGAGGTCAAAGCCACTGGCAGCATTGCCATCGCATAAGGAGCATAACTATTTTCTTTTGCAATGGTGTCAAACAATACCGATGCATCAATATTTACTGCTAAGCCAGAAACACCAAACACAAAGGTTAAAACCATAAAGGCGATTAAAACAACTGAGATGCGGTCAACCGCGCGCGTGGAGTGCCAAACAAAAGTAGAAAAGATAAGAACGAAGAGAATAGAGGTGATCTTACTACTAATTCCTAGCATACCCTCTAGAACTAGACCTGATGAAGTGATGTATGCGTAGAGCAAAATACCACCAACAAAATATACCGCTACGTTATTAATGTTGTTGATCTTTGAACCGAGCATATCTTTAGTTACGGTGTTAAACGAAACTCTAAGATCATAATGCTTAAATGCTTCAAGTAGCATCCAGCCTGAAACGGTCATGACAACCATGGTAAGTGAAATCGCAATTATCGACCATGTAGTCCATGCACCAGCACCTGCGCTGGGTAATCCTAACATGCCCGCGCCCACACAAACACTGGCTATAATACAGGAGCCACCTAATAATGAAGGGGAAGCTTTCATAGATAATCTCTTTGTTATGTTCACGTTATTGGATAAAAAATCTCTTAAACTAAAGTTTTATTATTTTGGCGCTTAAGAAAAAGCGCGCCCCAAGGGGCACGCTTATTACACTATGCTTCTGCTACAGCTTCTTTTTTCTGAGCAGCAGTTGCTGGTTCAACTTCGACTAGACGAGCAGTAAAGTGACGTAGCACTGCAGGCTCGTAAGTGAAATCTAACCCTTTCACGTTCTTCGCATTTTCTTTTACTTTTTGGAATGCTTCGATAACGTAATCCATGTGTGTTTGAGTGTAAGTCGCACGTGGAATAGTCAAGCGTAGCAATTCAGCAGGACATGGGTGTTGCTCGCCCGTTGCCGGATCACGACCTAGAAGTAAAGAACCAATTTCAACAGCGCGGATACCCGCTACTTTAAACAACTCACAAGCCAATGCGTGCGCTGGGAATTGACCCGCTGGGATATGAGGAAGCAGTTTACCTGCATCAACGAATGCCGCGTGACCACCCGCTTGTTGACATACAACACCAATCGCTTCCAAGCCATTTACTACGTATTCAACTTGGTTGATACGGTAAGCTAGCCACTCTTGACGCATACCATCACGAAGACCAACTGCAAGACGTTCCATTGCACCGCCTTCCAAGCCACCGTAAGTTGGGAAGCCTTCTTGAACCACACAAAGAGTACGACAATCAGTGTACACATCCATGAATGATTCATCTTTGAAACAAAGTAGACCACCCATTTGTACCATTGCGTCTTTCTTAGCAGACATTGCTAGACCATCAGCATACTTGTATGTTTCGTATGTGATTTCTTCAATTGTCCAATCTTTGAAGGCTTCTTCACGTTGTTGGATGAAGTATGCATTCTCTGCAAAACGCGCTGAGTCCATGATTACTGGAATACCGTGTTTTTGCGCAAGTTCATATACCGCTTTCAAGTTAGCGATAGAAACAGGCTGACCACCAGCAGAGTTACAAGTAATTGTGCTCACAATGTAAGGAACGTTGTTAGGACCCGCTTCTAGAATCGCTTCTTCTAGCTTCACTAGGTCAAAGTTACCTTTAAAGTCTGCGTTAACTGAAGTATCAAACGCTTCATCTGTGTACACGTTTTTAGCAACACAGCAGTTTACTTGTGTGTGACCTTGTGTGGTGTCAAAGAAGTAGTTAGATAGTGCAACCATCTTAGTGCGGTCTAGACCACGCTCTTTCTCTGCCTTTTTGATCAGTACAGGAATGTAGATTTGCTCTGCGCCACGACCTTGGTGAGTTGGAATAGTTAAATCATAACCGAAGATTTCTTTTACAGCATTTGATAGAGCGTAGTAACTACGGCTACCACTGTATGCTTCATCACCACGTAGCATTGCTGCTTGCATTTCTTGAGTGATAGAACCTGTACCACTGTCTGTTAATAGATCAATGAATACATCTTCACTATCTAGCAAGAATGGGTTCATACCCGCTTTCATAATCGCTTCTTCACGGTACTCTCGAGTAGTACGTTTTACTGGCTCAACAACGCGAATACGGAATGGTTCTGGTAAGTGTTTGAAGTTTTCCATGATAATACCTTTATATGTATATAGTGCGCATGCACTTTAAATTTAAATTCAATTATTTACCGTCTTAATTTATTTCAAGACGTAAAGACTCGCACCAAATTAAATAAATAGCTAAATAAATAATAATTTGGGCTTATTCATATATATTTTTTATAAACAACTAAAACAAAATACAATAGTAGACTCAACGCAATAAACTGGAGGAAATTGCATTTACGTAACGATTAAATTTTTGAATAGATGTTTGCATTGAGCCGACTGCAGCTCAACGAGGCAAGGGGTGCCTTAGATGAAGTCTGAAGAAGGTAGTGTAGCTAAAGTGTGGTCACGTGTGTACCAGGCTATTGATGATAGCCATATGTTTGATTGCATTTTGAGGTACATTGTCATCTTATGTTCCTTCTTCATAAAGCAATTGGTGAGTCGATGGATTGAGTATTATACAAGCCTAATAATTAATATAGCCAAATAAACTGCAAATGTGATCTGCATAAAAATTACGTCCAATCATGAATTAAAGATGTCGTAAGTATCACAGTTAACCCTATTTTAGTGATATTGAGCACTGTTATTCAAAAGTGTAATAGTTAACTAGTAAATCATCACCTTCAAAGAATAAATATATATAACCTAATCCACTATTTATTATAGTAATTCTAATAACATTCTTATTAACAGCTTAAGATTTAGTAATAACAACTTGTTCAATAGACCTAATTTATAGATCTTAATTTAAAGTATAGTTCGAGAACCGTACACAGCGCTCTCAAAAATTTTCTAACAGATCGTACGTAGCCTTAGCCCCATGCCGTTGCTCTGTATGGTTTGAATGGTTTGAATGTGTTGTTTGAAGTGGTCAATGGTCATGGTGTTCTCCCAAAAAGGGAGCGTATGGTCACAGCTCAATATGATCGTCAAATCAATCGTGAATTGGGCAAAAAATGTTCACACTACAAAAACGGCTCATATTCCCACCAAAATGTACTTATCTCAAATACATGGGAAACAAAAAGCAACAAAGAAAAACAGGCTATAAGTGCCGTTAATGGCGGTTTTTCCCCATTAGTATTTGGTTTCTACCAAGCGGCCGTTACAACTATATATTGCATGTATATTTTTAATGATTATGGCTGGAATATTTGGGCTCATGTTATTGGTGGACTTGTAGGTTTATGGCTTTGCTGGTGTGCTATTGGGGCGATTCTAAGAGTAGTTGGTGCTTTAGGAAGGTTCTCTCTTATAACTGGTTTCATCTTGGATTTGGTGCTGGTTTCAGGTGTTACTGCAATGATATCTTCAATCATAATGTTTTTTTGGCACCATAATTAGTTACACATACGCCCCCTTATTCCAAAAAGCTTTTATGGTTTTGCTCTCTTACTCAGGAAAGCTAATTCATCAACCAATGACCTGATCGGTTAAGTTTGTCTACGTGTGCTGGTTGCTGTGGTTAAACCGTCACCCCCCTGCTCAACTCCCTAAGTTATTGATAATAAACGGAAGTTCGCAACGGGGAAAGTCCACCTCCTCTTAGTAATCAATACTGCGTTGGTTCATTTGGTGTTGAATTTATTAATGAACCCAGCTATATTAATGAGCCATTACATCATATGACCCATTAAAATATTGAGGTACGCCGATGACACATTATCTCTACACACGCTTTTCTCCCAGGAACCAAGCCTATCAAGAACATGTGGATTCTATGCTTGCCCAAGAGCCTGACGCCAAGCATGTTGAAGATAAAGTACGTGGATTCATTCCACCACTAGAGCGAGCAGCATTTAGCCAGATGTATCAAACACTACAGGCTGGTGATACCGTGATTGTTTGGTGGTTAACCGCGTTTGGCAAAGATTTTAGCCAAGTGAACAGCACTGTAAATCAGCTACTCGATAAAGGCGTCACACTGCAATTAATGTGTGAACCGCTATGCTTCACTCCGCATTCAGAACAAAGCCAAACACTGCTTAACTTACTGACTGGCTATGAAAAAGTGCAAACGATGCACCGTCTTTTTGCTGCTGAGCAAGGTCGCCGAGCAATGAAAGATGACCCTTCACTATGGCAACAAAAGTTCAGAGGTCGCCCTGCTAATCGAGCTAAACACAAGCAAATCGCGACTCTATTACTTGAAGGCAATACCTTACAAAGTGTCGCCGAGCAATGCGATGTGAGTCTCTCCACAGTTAAACGCATCAAAGCCAAGCTCACTAATCTTGACGACGAAGGCGGATTGCGCCGCAGAGGTCACATGCATCAACGAGGCGGTGACGAGTCGTGAGTAAGCCATTCGAGTTTAAAACTATTTTACTGGCTTGCCTGATCATTAGTGTCGGGCAACTCAGTATGGGGTTGGTTTTTCCTTCGTTACCATGGATAGCGAAAGACTTCACTATCTCTCTCGACCAAGCCCAACTACTGGTCAGTATTTACCTTCTGGGTTTTGGTCCTTCGCAATTTTTATACGGTCCAATCTCAGATGCTCTTGGGCGTAAAGTTGTTCTACTCAGTGGCTTATTGGTTGCCATGCTTGGGCTTATGATGATCATTTTCATGAGTGATTCATTCACTGGTATGGTTGCCGGTCGATTTTTGCAAGGTTTAGGAACTGGCTGCTGTGCTGTACTCGCTCGTGCATCAACCCGAGATCGCTTCAATGGTCCTGACCTACCCATTGCAATGTCTTACATTGCAATGGCTGCATCATTTACGCCGTTAGTTGCCCCTGTCATTGGTGGTTTTATTAACTTCCACTTTGGCTGGGGAATGGTTTTTATCTCCCTACTTGGTTATGTCTCTTTAGCTTGGGTGGTGATTGCTCTGAGGTTTAAGGAGACTCTTGCACAGCGCTCGCCAGTACCATCACCAGCAAAGATATTGCAGCAATACCGTGATTTAATCACTTCACGTTATTTTATGAGCTTTGCCAGTATCGGCTGGCTAAATTTTACTTTGATGATCACCACAGTGTCAGTGATGCCGTTTATCATGCAAAACCAAATTGGAATGACTTCCGACGAGTATGCCATGTGGGCGGTTATTCCTGCTTTGGGGATGCTTGGTGGTACCAGCCTTTGTAATCGAGTTCGCCCAATTATTGGCACAAAGAAAATGCTACTGTGGACACCAGTATTACATGTGAGCGCAGCTGTTTGGCTGTTCTTCTGCCCGGTTGAACCTCTGTTTTTAATGATCGGCCAGCTGTTGATGATTTTTGGCAATGGCATCGCAATACCCACGGCGCAAGCGATGGTGATGCAACCTTATCGCAAACATGCAGGAGCCGCTGCCGCCATGTCAGGCGGAGGACAAATGGTTGTCTCATCAATTGTTAGTATGATTTTAGTACAACTGGGGTTGAGCCAAGCTTGGCATCTATCTTTAGTGATTCTACTATTCGCAGCTATCACCTACTCCAATATTCTGCGCGGCTTCAACAGCCCAGAACCACAACAAGCGTAAGTCATCACTTACCTTTCAACCTCGTCATCATCGAGCTGCTCGTTTTTGCGATTACGTGGCAGTTATACCCAAGAAACTTGAAGATGCAGGTAGGCGGCAAGTAAGAAACTCCCCTTAGCATAGGTGAACTATGTGATTCGGGCGCACGAACACAGCCAACAACACTGCAACTTCAAGTATGACGGGTATAGATGGTGAGTGATTCATAGCGTTCTCTTAAACCGGAGCAGAGGCTAGAACTCATTGATAGATCAAACAGGACATTTGTCCCAAGCTGACGATATTTTTGCAAAACCTGAATTGAATCACGTTACTAAACAATTTGGTCATTAAACCAACACCTTAGCGAGTTGATGCTTTTCCCTAGAAATCAGACAGTTAATTATGCCCACGAATTAGAGACCGTAATCACAGAGTTATGCTCCGATTTTGAATCGTATCGCAGGATTTGCAATCATCACTTGTTAATTCAAGGATACCATTATGATTTCTGTTTCTCTTATTGATGACCACATCATGGTCCGCTCAGGTTTTGCGCAATTATTGTCTTGTGAGCCTGATATCCAGATTCATAGTGAGTTTGATAATGCTCGTGAAGCCTACCGAGTCTTATCGGTATCAAATATCGACGTCGCGGTTATAGATATTTCCATGCCTGATGAGAGTGGCTTGGTGCTATTGGAAAAGCTGCGCAAAAAACAGCCTAACTTAAAAGCCATCATGCTCAGTATTTATGATTCCGCTTCTTTTGTAAGTAAAGCAATTGAAGTTGGGGCTTATGGTTACTTGTCTAAGCGATGCGGTCCAGGCGAACTGGTAACGGCTATTCGTAAAGTTGCCGCTGGTGATCACTATCTTTGTACCGATGCGTTAGTCAACTTAAGCAATGCTTCGTTATCACCTTCAGTACTTGAAACACTAACGAAGCGTGAGCGCGAAGTGTTTGATCACCTAATTCAAGGTAAAGATGTAAAGGAAATTGGTACTCAATTCTCCATCAGCCATAAAACAATTCACGTCCATCGCGCCAATATCCTCAGCAAACTGAATCTTTCAAATAACGTCGATCTTATCCGTTTCGCCCTACAACATAAGCTGCTTAGTGAAGAAATCGTATGAGCGAACTTGCGCGGCGGAGGCATATTCCAAAGCTAATTCTCACCCACGGATTTAGTTACACCTTTGCTATTGTCGGCTATGTTCTTTGCTGGTTTTGTCTATGGAACATTAGCCTCTACCTCGCAGCCGATATGTTGCTCGCTGGGCTATTGCTGCCAACGGGCTTTAAACTTGCTATCTACACGCTGACCTCTCGAAAATTGTGGCCATGGTTTACCATTGCCGAAATATTGCTAATTTGGGGGCTAATTCAGCTCACCTCAGAACCTGCTTATAACTACTTATTAGTGCTTTTTGCCTGCTTCAATCACGCCATCGCCGCTGCCTTTCAACGCTTATGGCGACCGTTACGAATATACTGGAAAAGGCTATTGGCGCTTTCTGGATTAGCGGTTACCTATGCGGCTATTTGTGGGTTAGCTCTGCTATTGTTGACAAAGCCGATTGGTTTGAGCGCGCTGTATGCTCTTCAAGGGGGAATGGCAGCACTCACGGGTGGTATATTGTTGGCGCCATTTTTTTATCTAGTCTACGACTACTTACTCCGCCAAGTATGGCGACCGCTGACTCCAACATTGATCCACCAAGAAGTCTCACTGCGCAGTTCGGCATTAGTCTGGTGTTTGCTGTTCTTCTCTATTGGTTTGATCACCGAGCTGACCTTGCTCGATCAAATGAAACCTCTGGCTCTTTTAATTTTTCTATTGCCTAATATTTTCATGGCGTATCGCTATGGATGGCAAGGTGGCGTACTCGCTAGTGTGATGAACAGTATTTTGTTAGCAACCGCGCGCCAAGTGACTGGATCGTTTGATAGCGACTTAGAACTGCAAACCTTCATTTCCACTCAAGCATTTATTGGTCTTGGCTTAGGTATTGCTATCAGTCGGCAATATTTCCTTGCTCAACAACTGCACCAAGCCAATCTCGATTTGGAAAGAGAACTGGCAAACAAGCAACAATTAGCAAGACAGCTAGTGCATGTAGAAGAAGAGATCCGCAAATCGGTTGCCCGAGAACTGCATGATGAGATTGGACAGAACATTACCGCAATTCAAATCCAAGCCATGTTGACGAAACGTTTAGCGAAAGATGAACAGCAGATTAGTATTGCCAATACCACCAATGAACTTGCGCTGCGCATTCATACCTCAACTAAGCAGCTGCTAAAACAACTACGTCCTCACGCGCTCGATGAACTAGGGCTTGAAAGTGCGATAAGGCAATTGGTCGCAGAGATGAAGTTTTCCGAACGAGATATTGATTTCCGGTTCAACTTTGGCATTTTTGCTGATCGCCTTGATGATATTACCGCCGTCACTTTGTATCGCATCGTACAAGAACTGCTGAACAACACTTGTAAACACTCACAAGCGACGCAAGTTCAGCTTTCTCTCGTACCGGGGGATCGCTTCAGCTTAGAGTTGCGTGACAACGGCATTGGCTTACCTCAAAACTGGCGCTTATGTGGTCAAGGTTTGAAAGGTATTGAAGAGCGAATTAGTGCGCTCGGCGGTACTATAACCATCCACTCCAGCCATCAGGGTAGCCGCATAGTTGTTAACTTACCCACAAAACAAAAATCTTCCCTGCCAAACTAGGAAAATTTCCTAGTGATATATAAAACCGTCCAATTCATTCCATCTATGGGTTGGTTACCATTCTTTCGTGCCAAGGAGAGGAGCTAGTGTTAACAGCACATAAAAACCCAAATCAAATTGATGATATCTACCGTTATTGGCGGCTTCACTTGATGATGGTTATGTATTTCGGCTATGGCGTTTTTTACTTCACGCGTAAAAGCCTAAATTTCGCCATGCCAAGTATGATCAGTGATTTAGGGTTAGAGACTTCTGATATCGGTATATTGGGAACGCTATTTTACATTACTTATGGCGTATCTAAGTTTCTTTCCGGCATGGTAAGTGACCAAACCAAACCCGCTTACTTTATGGGGCTTGGGCTGATTTTTACCGGCATTATCAACATCGCTTTTGGTTTGAGTTCTTCTTTAATCGCATTTGCATCACTGTGGACTCTAAATGCGTTTTTTCAAGGATGGGGATGGCCGCCATGTGCCAAGCTGCTGACCAGCTGGTACTCACGCTCAGAACGCGGTTTTTGGTGGTCAATTTGGAACACCTGCCACAACTTAAGTGGCGCACTGATCCCGATCAGTATTGGCTTTGCGGCTATTACTTGGGGCTGGCGTTTTGGTTTCATTTTACCCGGAATATTGGCGATTGTAGTTGGTATCGTGCTGTGTTTTCGCCTAAGAGATAAGCCCAGCTCAATGGGGTTACCTACTGTAGGTGAATGGCGAAACGATCAGCTAGAAAAAGTGCATGAAGCCGAAGGGCAAGGCTTACCGTTTTGGCAAATTGTCAAAACCTATGTACTCGGTAACAAATACATTTGGTTACTTTGCAGCTCATATTTGTTGGTTTACGTGGTACGCATCGCGATTAATGATTGGGGAAATTTGTACCTCATACAGCGTCACGAATACCAATTATTGAGCGCAAACGGCGCGGTTGCCATGTTCGAGGTGGGTGGGTTTCTCGGTTCACTGTTTGGTGGATGGGGTTCTGATAAGTTTTTCCACGGTAACCGTGCACCAATGATTTTATTGTTCGCTTTGGGGATTTTTCTTTCAGTCGCGGCATTGTGGCTAACCCCATTAGATAACGTCATCATTTTGTCGGGCTGTTTTTTTGCCATTGGATTCTTCGTCTTTGGCCCACAAATGATGATAGGCATGGCCGCTGCAGAATGTTCTCACAAAGACGCAGCAGGCACAGCGACCGGGTTTGTTGGCTTGTTTGCTTACATCGGTGCAGCGCTGGCGGGATACCCTCTCGCACTTATTATCGACCAGTTTAACTGGGAAGGATTTTTCAGTGTCATCACGCTTTCTGCAGCGTTGATCGGATTGTTAATCCTGCCCTTTGTTAAAGCTCAACAACGGGCAGGGATAGCCATAACCTAACTTAATAAATTCCCTCTCGTTGTTTATACCGCAAGGACTTACCAACCCTACAGTTGGATACAACAAGAGGAAATACCATGAAAGTTACAACAAAACGCAGCCTGCTCTCAGCCTGCATCTTGGGAGCTGCAACAATGGCAGCACCTCAAGCAATGGCTGATGGTCGTTTAGTGGTTTACTGTAGTGCGACGAATGCTATGTGTGAAGCCGCTACTAAAGCATTCTCAGAAAAATACGATGTGAAAACATCATTTGTTCGTAACGGTTCAGGCAGTACGTTGGCGAAAATCGACGCTGAGAAAAAGAACCCACGCGCTGACGTTTGGTATGGCGGTACATTAGATCCACAATCCCAAGGTGGTGAGATGGATCTGCTACAGGCTTACCAATCTCCTCAACTTGATTTCATCATGGACGACTTCAAAGATCCGGCAAAACGCAAAGGCAACTACTCTTCTGCGGTTTACATGGGTATCTTAGGTTTTGGTGTTAACAAAGATCGCCTTGCAGAAAAAGGGCTTGAGATTCCTCGCTGCTGGAATGACCTAACTAAACCAGAATACGCGGGTGAAATTCAAATCTCAGATCCACAAAGCTCAGGTACTGCATACACTGCACTAGCAACCTTTATTCAACTTTGGGACGAAGACAAAGCGTTCAACTACTTCAAAGCATTAGATAAAAACGTATCTCAATACACTAAATCTGGTGTGACCCCATCTCGTAACGCAGCTCGTGGCGAAATCGCTATCGGTATTGGCTTCTTGCATGATTACTCTCTAGAGCAATCGAAAGGTGCACCGCTTGAGCTTATCTCTCCTTGTGAAGGTACTGGCTATGAAATCGGTGGCGTGAGTATCATCAAAGGTGCTCGTAACCTAGAAAATGCGCAAAAATTCCTAGATTTCGTATTGTCGAAAGATGGCCAAGAAACGGCATGGAAAAAAGGTAAGTCATTCCAAATCTTAACCAACGTCACTGCAGAACAATCTCCAAATGCTCTTGATCCTAAAACATTAGAGCTAATCAACTATGACATGGATAAATACGGTTCTTCTGACGAACGTAAACGCTTGATCAACAAGTGGGTTAACGTCGTCAAGATGGGTCAATAATCCAACTGTGTGGGTGGTGGCTTACGCCATCACCTCTCCCTCGCTCATGAATCTAGGTATTTATTATGAACGAACTCACCGCGCACGCTAGCCCAGAATCTACTAAGCGCGATCCAGTGTTTTACTGGATAGTGAGCTTAGTAGTCGCTTTCATCCTTCTTCCTGTTTTTGCTCTCGATTATGGCGTGCTTGACTCAACATCTGATGAGTTTCGAGCAGCTATGGGCTGGAGTAGTTTTAATATTTCGTGGTTATGGTTCGTCCTACCTGCTGTTTTATTGCTGCGCCCTATAAAAGCGCAAAACAAGTATGCTAAAAAACGCCACCAATTCGATGTTGGCTACGCAGCATTTTGTATGCTGTTTGTGGTTATCTCATCTTGGTACACCGAACAAGGCATGGGCTATGCGACAATCGCCCTTTTCATCGCCTTAGGTGCTGTGATGACACTAGCCTTTTCACGCCTAGAATTTCTAGGTGGCGATGTGTTTGTGATCGGTTCTCTGATCAGTATCATCATGCTCATTGGCGTCTTTATTATCTATCCTAGCTTCGCCATTTTTGTCCCAATGTTCCAAGATGAGATGGGCAATTTTGTTGCTTGGCAGTTCGTTGATATTCTCAGTCACGCTCATATCATTAGGATCATCCTTAACTCAGTCGGTTTAGGCGTTGCGGTAGGTATTGGTGCGACATTCTTCGGTTTGATTTTTGCTATTTACACCACTCGTATTGCCGAGCGTAGTGCCTTTATCGCACGTATATTTTCGATCTTACCCATAGTAACGCCACCATTTGTTGTCGGCTTAGGTGTGACCTTGATGCTTGGTCGCTCTGGCTATATGACGGAATTGATGGTGGATTGGTTCGGGCTACAACAAACCAACTGGTTGTATGGCTTTACCGGTATATGGCTAGCTCAAGTTCTTGCTTTTGCACCTATGTCTTTCATGATCCTAGATGGTGCAATGAAATCTCTGCATCCATCGTTAGAAGAAGCCTCTTACACATTGCGTGCAAATCGCTATCAAACCTTCTTCAAAATCGTGATGCCATTGCTAAAACCTGCACTAGCTAACAGCTTCTTGATCATTTTTGTTCAATCACTTGCAGACTTTAGTAACCCATTGGTACTTGGCGGTAGCTTTGACGTGCTTGCAACGCAAATTTACTTCTACATTGCTGGTGCACAACTAGATTACGCTTCAGCGAGTACGCTTGGTGCCGTTCTGCTGTTGTTCTCACTCGCGATCTTCGTCGTGCAGTATTTATGGATTGGTAAACGCTCGTATGTAACTATTTCAGGTAAATCTTACCGCGGTGATGTTCAGCCTCTTCCACCTTCATTAAAACATGGTGTCTCTGGCATATTGTACTTCTGGATGGCGTTTAACGTCCTACTGTACGGCAGCATCTTCTACGGTAGCTTTACCGTTAACTGGGGTGTCGATTACAGCCTTACATTCGCCAACTATCTCAACCTATTTGGTAATGGATTTGGCGAAGGTGCTTGGCCATCACTGATCACCACTATGATTTACGCGGGTATTGCAGCTCCACTCACTGCATTCTTAGGTTTGCTGATAGCTTATATCGTTGTACGCCAGCAGTTCCACGGTAAGAAAGTGATCGAATTTGCCACCATGCTCTGTTTTGCCGTTCCCGGTACAGTGGCGGGTGTGTCATACATACTGGCATTTAACGATGCGCCTATTTACCTCACAGGTACCGCAGCTATCGTGGTTATCTCAATGGTAATGCGAAACGTGCCGGTGGGTATTCGCTCTGGTATCGCAGGATTAGGTCAACTTGATAAAGCCTTAGATGAAGCCTCGCTGAGCTTAAGAGCTAACTCACTCAAAACCATTACTCACATTCTGCTGCCGCTACTACGTCCGGCGATTTTGTCGACACTGGTATTCAGCTTTGTGCGAGCAATGACAACCGTAAGTGCGATCATCTTCTTGGTCACACCTGAAACTCGCGTAGCAACATCATACATTCTAAACCGTGTTGAAGATGGTGAATACGGTGTTGCTATCGCTTATGGTTCCATCCTCATTGTAGTGATGTTAGCCATTATTTTAATATTTGATTTTTTTGTCGGTGAAGCGCGCGTATCGCGTTCCAAAGCCAATAACCAAGAGTAGTCATTGGAGAAATAACTCATGGAAAAAGAAAACTTTGTAGTCCTTAAAAATGTCTGCAAGCGCTTTGGTGATAAGACCGTTATCGGCAATCTAGACCTTGAGATAAAAAAAGGCTCATTAGTCACACTATTAGGCCCTTCTGGCTGTGGTAAAACAACGGTTTTACGCTTAGTAGCAGGCTTAGAAAAACCGAGCAGTGGTCAGATATTTATTGATGGTGAGGACGTCACAAATACCTCTATCCAGCAGCGTGATATTTGTATGGTATTCCAGTCATACGCACTATTCCCGCACATGTCTTTAGAGGGCAATGTCGGTTACGGTTTAAAAATGCTCGGAATGGCGAAGTCCGAAATTAAACAGCGTGTGAACGACGCACTAAAACTGGTTGATTTGGAAGGATTTGGTGAGCGCTATGTTGACCAAATTTCTGGTGGACAGCAGCAACGTGTTGCGTTAGCGCGTGCGCTTGTACTCAAACCAAAAGTTTTGCTGTTCGATGAACCACTAAGTAACTTAGATGCTAACTTACGCCGTAACATGCGTGAAACCATCCGTGAATTACAGCAACGCTTCAACATCACTTCGTTGTACGTAACGCACGATCAAGCGGAAGCTTTCGCGGTGTCGGATACCGTCATCGTTATGAAGGATGGCGAGATCATGCAGCAAGGCAGCCCAACCGAGTTATACAAGCACCCAGCGTCGATGTTCATGGCAAACTTTATGGGTGAGGCCAATATGTTTAACGGTCACTTCGATGGGGAAACTATCGATATTCATGGCTATCGACTCAAAGCAACGCAAGATAACGTGGCGGGTATTGACGCAGGCGACTATGAAATTGGCGTTCGACCAGAAGCTATCTTACTTGCAGAAGAAGGCGAAGCTTGCCAGCAGTGCCAAGTAATCAGCATTGCCTACATGGGATCAATGCAGGAAGTTGTCGTGCAATGGCAAGGACACGAGTTGTTGCTTCAACTTAACTCATCACAATTTAATGATAGTTACGCTGACCACGCTTACTTGACCATTAACCCAAATGGGGTGTTCTTGCTACCAAAGCATACCTAAAGCATTTGAATAAAAACGCTTTTTAACCTTGCCATTGGTATAGCCGCTTACTTGAATAACCCTCGGTAAGCGGTTTTTTTTATTTCCAACACAGGCTCATCTGAGAAGAAAATTCCGCTCTAAATATTCAACCAGTTTTCTTATTTAATACTCAACAACCATGACTGAATCAAACTTCAAAACCGTCAAAGATAAAATCTTACTTTTCCCGGACAATTGTTTGTTGTCTTTCTCCCCAAACAGGATTAAATTTCGCTTCTCTTGTTATTTATTGAACATACTGACCGTGTTGCGTTTTCGCCCTCAATTAGATTTTCCATTACTCGCTGCGATCTGCTTTTTGATCATGGCTGGCAGTATTAGTGTTTGGAGCGCGAGTGGTTTTAGTGAGCCCATTCTAGAACGCCACCTTGCTCGTGCAGTCATCGCGATTAGTGCAATGATTGTGCTCTCAGCAGTACCTGCAAAAAAACTACGTGAAATAGCCCCTCCACTCTTTGGGCTTGCTGTATTTCTGTTACTCGCCGTAGTGATCGCAGGGGACGCGACTAATGGTTCAAAACGCTGGCTAGCATTAGGCCCCATTCGATTTCAACCTTCAGAACTAGTCAAAATTGCGGTGCCAATGATGACAGCATGGTTGATCGCTAAAGACCCCGGCGTGCCTTCATTTCGCAAAATCTTACTGTGTCTTGCTTTGACTGCAATTCCTGCTGGTCTAATTGCAATACAACCCGATCTTGATGGGGCAATTTTTGCCGTGATCTATTCATTGTTCGTGTTGTTCTTAGGTGGCATGAGTTGGAAGATCATCGCGTCGGTGATAGGCATAGTCGCTACCGCTGTACCTATCTTGTGGTTCTTCTTCATGGAAACATACCAAAAAATGCGTGTTACTCAGTTCTTGAACCCGGAATCCGATCCGCTTGGTTCGGGATATCAAATCATTCAATCTTTGGTAGCAATTGGTTCTGGCGGCATGCGCGGAAAAGGTTACATGAATGCAACGCAAGGTCAACTCGGCTTTATTCCTGAAAGCCATACCGACTTTATTTTTTCAACGTTTGCTGAAGAATGGGGCTACATAGGTGGAGTTGCACTCATTGCGACTTACCTATTTATTGCCGCGCGAACGCTATGGTTAGCAAGCCAAAGTGACTCAGCCTACTCACGCCTAGTGATTGGCGCTTTATCTCTTAGCTTCATTCTTTATGCCTTTATCAATATGGGTATGGTAAGTGGTTTATTACCCGTCATGGGCAGCCCACTTCCGTTTATTAGCTACGGTGGTACGGCAATGATCACTCAAGGAGCTTGTTTCGGTATTATCATGGCTCTAGCACCGAAAAAACGTAAGGCTGGCACACCGTTTTCAGCAATGGGGCATGCGAGCTAGAAAAACACACCAGTGAAATAAAACATCAAAGCCGTATTTGATTAATCAGGTGCGGCTTTTTGTTGCCTCTCATTATCTATGTTTAGCTCCCTTTCCCGCACACAAACCCCACGCTATAACAAAAAATTATTAAATTAATAATAATCGATAATTTCAATCTTTGGTTAGGACCCTTTAGGGTGGAATCAGATTTAGTTTTTTGTTTCACATTTTGCTCTGCTAAACGCAGCGTTGTGAACCAGTGATTAAGAGGTTTAGTGATGAAAGAGAAGATATTCCAAACAATTCAACTTGGTGACTTAACACTGGCAAACCGTATTGTCATGCCGCCAATGACTCGTTCGCGCGCGAGCCAACCAAGCAACGCAGCAAATGAAACGATGGCAACCTATTACACACAACGTGCCAGTGCTGGTTTGATTGTGGCAGAGGGTACTCAAATCTCACCAATGGGACAGGGCTATGCTTGGACACCAGGCATTTACAGCCAAGCACAAATTGCGGGTTGGAAACTGGTGACAGATGCGGTACATGAAAAAGGTGGGGCTATCTTTGCACAGCTCTGGCATGTAGGACGTGTCACTCACCCAGACAATATTGGTGGTGAGCAACCTATTTCGTCTTCTGCGCTAAAAGCTGAAAACGTGAAAGTATTTATCGATAACGGCACTGACGAACCGGGCTTTGTTGATGTGGTAGAACCTCGCGAAATGACAAAAGACGATATTCAACAGGTGATTGCCCAGTACCGCCAAGCGGCGCTAAACGCCATTGAAGCTGGCTTTGATGGGATTGAACTGCACGCAGCCAATGGGTATCTAATCAACCAGTTCATTGATTCTGAAGCGAACAACCGCAATGATGAGTACGGTGGTAGCATCGAAAATCGTTTGCGCTTTTTAGGCGAAGTGGTCGAAGCGATGACAAATGCGATTGGCGAAAACCGCGTTGGTGTGCGCCTTGCCCCATTCACGTCACTGAACGGTACGGTCGATAAAACCCCCGTAGAAACCTACACAGCAGCAGCGGTGTTATTGAACAAGCTAAATGTAGTGTACATGCACATTGCGGAAGTGGATTGGGATGACGCGCCCGATACACCTACCGAGTTTAAACAAGCCGTGCGAGATGCCTACCAAGGCGTAATCATCTATGCCGGTCGTTACAACACCGAAAAAGCCGCGCAAGCGCTACAATGCGGTTTCGCTGACATGGTGGGTTTTGGTCGCCCATTTATCGCTAACCCAGATTTGCCAAGCCGCATCAAACACAGCTATCCACTCGCTGCACACGACCCTGCCACCCTATTTGGTGGCAATGAAAAAGGCTTAGTGGATTACCCAGAATATCAAATGAGTTACGGCGAAACGCCCAAACCACAAATCTAGAAATTGGTCATTTTTGTTTTGGCGATCGTGACACAATAATGCAAAAGGCTAGTATTCCCCCAGTACTAGCCTTTTGTTTTCATAAACAAAACAAAACAAACACAAAAACTCACAACACGCAAAATATGTGTATTTTTGAGTTTTTCCGTAATAACATTTAGTGACAATTGTTTCTATCATTGATCCCATAGACAAACAAAAGGAAAACATGATGAAACGCACTTTGGTCATCCCAGTATTACTTTTAACTTCTTTTGCTAGCTCAGCCATGACACTTACCAGCAAAGATATTCAGGAAGGTTCTCGCATGGCAGATACCTTTGCATTCAATAGTTTTGGTTGCACTGGCGAAAACAAATCACCACAGCTAAGTTGGTCAGATGTTCCTCAAGGAACTAAGAGCTTTGCGATTACAGCGTACGACCCAGACGCACCAACAGGCAGCGGCTGGTGGCACTGGGTAGCGGTTGATATTCCAACATCAGTTACATCTATTGAGCAAGACGCATCAGCTAAAGGGCTAACTGCCAATCAAATGAAGAACGATTATGGTTTAAGTGGGTTTGGTGGTGTTTGCCCGCCTAAAAACCATGGTATGCACCGTTATCAGTTCACAGTTTGGGCGTTGCCTGCTGATAAGCTCGATATTCCGCAGGGTGCATCTAATGCCTTAATTGGCTACATGCTGAACGCAACATCACTTAATAAAGCGACACTTACCGCCACATACGTAAGCGAATAGCATCGGTCATGGGGGAAAACATGAATAAGCAATTGGTCAATACGGTTCATTACAAAGGTAAACACAATCAACCCTTAACCAATGTGTTTATTCATGCCCCTACCATTATTTGGGTAAAGCAAGGGAGCAAGCAACTTTGGTGGCACGAAAAAAGCTATGAATTTAATCATTCAAATTGGCTATTAGTGCCTGCAGGGCAGTACCTGACATTTGTGAATATACCTGAGCAACAACAGTTTTATTCACGCGTATTAACCCTTCATCAACGTCCACCAATTGATTGGCTAAGCAGCGAAGTGGGCACACGACTCTCTAGCCCACAAATGAATACTACGCCATCACTTGAGTACTGTTTTGAAATCATCTTTGATATGGCAGAAAAAGGGCTCTCACCAGAGACTCAGCAGCAATTCTTATACGGTTTTTACTCAGAGCTCAACCAAGTAGGAGCACTCACAAAACTCTTCCCTACGGATCAACAACAACTTCGCGATAAACTGGCCAATTACCTAAGCTCAGCCCCCGGAGATGATCACAAAATTGACGTAGCCGCAAGCCACCTTGCCATGAGCCGCGCCACGCTCACTCGTAAACTTGCCGCCGAAGGTTCGAGCTTTCGTTCGGTATTAACAGAAATTCGTATGACACACGCATTAAGTTTGCTGCAAAATCAATTTAGCCAAATTGATGCTGCGTTAGCTTGTGGCTACCAATCAGAGGCGCGCTTCTCTCAGCGGTTTAAACAACAATTTGGCTTAACACCACATCAATACCGGATGACTCTGTAGCCTACAGCAATGACGATTGGCTTTAGCAACTTGTTTGCTCGCGGTTACGCTAAAACGTACCCGCTGACAATGCGGTTAAACTGCACGATATCGAAAGAGCCTTTAATTTCAAAGCGCACGCGCCCTATTTCACTCAAGTACAACTCTATTTCACAATCAAGATCGAACGTACCAGATGTTTCTACTGAGAAGGCATTAACCTTACTATAAGGTAAAGATGTGTAATCCACCTTAGAGCCGGTAATACCCTGTACATTTGCCGCAATCACTCGCTTGTTAGTGAAGATAACTTGGTCACGAACACTTTTGAATGCAGCTAATATCTCCTCACCATCAATAAGAAATTTGTGGAAATCATCCCTCGATTTAGATACTTCAATCGGCTTTAACTTAAATACTGATGAGTTTTTGAAATCAATCATTGTGTTACCTGTACAGTGAAGAGTGGAATTAAATAATTGGAATAGTGTTATTCTGGCAGAAACGAGCCAACAAAGCTGTGATGCAAAAGCACCTTATGTTTTATGTCTCCAAACAATCGATGTTTACTTTTCTTGTTATTGTATCGTTATCTTAGATCAATCTAGCAAAGCAAATTTACTCTGTTTTGTTTAAACTAAACCTCTCACCGCTGCCAGTAAGGTCTAATCCTTGATAACAGACAAAGCACTCACCTTTGCAACTGCCAACTTATTTAACTTCATTGAACCGCCTAGCGCTTTTTATGACTTTGAGAATATTTATGAAAGCGATGCTTGGCGAGAAAAGTGCCTATGGACGCAACATAACATTCAGATACTAAATGCCGATATTGTCGGTATCCAAGAAGTCTTTAGCATTGATGCCGCACGAGACCTATTTGAACAGATGGGTTATCCCTACTTTGCTAGCGTTGACCTGCCTCATGTAGAAAGCGACTATATCTATACCCAACCAGTGGTCGCCTTAGCCTCAAAGTACCCGATAACTCGTATAGAAGCCGTATTTCCCTTAGATTTTATAGCAGATAATTACCAAGCTTCACTTCCTGAATTCAGCCGCAAACCTCTTTATTCTGTGGTTGATGTACCTGATATTGGTGAGGTTGCGGTTTACGTTTGTCACTTAAAATCACAAAGAGCAACAGAAAGTCACAACCCAGAACAGGCTCACCCTCTGATTGGGCGATGGTTATCAAGCCAACAAAGAGCATGGGAAGCAGTAATGTTGCGGGTGTTTATGGAAGAACAATACGCGCGTCACCCTATTCCAACCGTACTAATGGGTGACATGAACCAACCTTTGAGTAGCGATATAACTGGGTTACTCACCAGTGAATCGAATCATGATTCTACTCGGCTAAAATTAGCAGATAGTTGGGACATCTTTAGTGAAAAGCAGCCGGAATTAGAGCGCACTCCAACTCATTACCATTTCGCCAAAGGCAATGTTTTAGACTACATTTTGCTCTCACAGGAATTCCAACCAGACTCCCAATACTCTTTAGCAGATGTGTCGGCTTATCAGGTTGTAGACAAGCACCTAATCAACCCAATTTACGCTACAGATAAGCAAGCCAGTGACCACGCCTTCGTCGCAGCCACTGTGCGTTTTGTTCTCTAAAAGGGTTTGATTCGGTGAAGAGCAAGCAATTCAAATACTAGGCGTTAACTTTGAGAGAACAAAAGTGCCTTCAAAGTTTTTTCTTTCTGCAAATGCTCAGGATACGTTAGGTATTGAGGACTTTCGCTCGAATTCGCATTCACTAGCCTCTGTTTTTCGGCGACTCTCCGGTCCACCTTTTAAGTGCTCGGCTAAACGCACTTGAGTCAGAAAAACCCATTTCATGCGCAACATGCGTAACACTGATATTTTGTTGATTAAGCATCTTTAGGCTCTGCTCTAAACGGTATTTGTCATAAAGGCGACGAAAACTGACACCTTCTTGCTGCAGTTTTCGGTTCAAGGTTCTTGCGCTCATATTAAGCGCTAACGCCACACTATCTAAGGTAATATCGATAACTTCCTTGTTTCTGAACACGTCATTAACTTTGAAAATAACGCTACGTTCTAAAACATTAGTTGTCTGTTTCTCAGCCAGCACCTTAAGACCCTCATGTAGCTCAGGGTTATACTTACGATGCACCTTCTCGACTATTTCTTTACTGAATAGGAAGTATCTCGCTGGATAACCTTGCTTAAGTTCAATATTGAAAACACGTTCGAACACCGACGTAACTTCACCACCAACAGTAATTTTATTAATGTATACAGGCAGGCGTAGATTAGGGGCTTTTAAATAGCTGCGAATAAGCTTCAAAATAACACTAAGATAAAGACCTAAGCTCAAGTGACTCATCAAGGTCACTTCATCAACGAACTCATGAGTGACCGTCCAGAGCTCTATCTCACCTTTTTCTGTCTCACGGCTAATTATTTTCAACAGCGGATGGATATGAACTGAATAACGACACAGCAAATCACAAAACGAACTCAAGGTAGGTGCTGTAAGGATTGTCAATATTGGCGCACCCACATCTAACTCATCAAAAAAATCGGAAGATTGATTAAACACATTGATGAGTTCTGAGCCATAGAGATCATAGAACTCAACAACTGCATGTTCTATTTGATAAGCCGAGACCGAATCCGCAGAACATAATTCGGCATATTGCGAATTGCCCCCCCATATTTCTGCGCTACTTTCCATTCTATCTCGTATAGCAGCATCAAGGATGCTAAACCAAAAAATGGGAAGTTGGGTACTAAAGTCCGTTGCCATAATTACTCGCTAGCTAATGCATCCATTCTTATATTTCTATGCGTGGCTGCATAGATAGCGAGAAATAATATCAGAGGACGGGATAAAAGAGGTTTTCTTCTCAATTATTGGTGAGGTGATCGCAATGATAGCGCTCAAAGTAGTCAGGATTTTAGTGTTTCGACGATGGTACTAACTTATCATTGTACATTGGCAACGATAAGTTAGCCGTCAGAGGCTAGAACTTATAATCTAAACCAATAGAAACGATGTACTGTTCTGACGTGTAATAATCAATGTTAGATTGGATGGTTTTGGCACCTACCAATGAAACGAGAGCCCAGTTTTCATAGCCCATGACATCGGCATATTCATACGCAAAAAAAACACCGAATTCTTTGTCTTCACGCGTTTGCTGGTAAATCGGGTTCTGGGCATCATAATCTCGCTTTGCTGCGCTAGCGGTCAATACAAAACCGTGTTTATTAATTTTACGCGCATAGCTAATTTCCCCCCCATAACTGAAAAATGAGAGAGCTTCACCTTTTGAGTCTGAGCTGAAAACATTCAATGAAGGCATCACAAGCCCTTGATGATCTTCTAAGACGTAGCGATAACCTGTTTTGAGGTAATAGTATTTTCGCCCACGCTTTAATAGCGCCTGGTCTTCAATAGAAAGACCCAAACCCTTGGTGCCTGACTTTTCATTATCTACGTCTGATTCGCCAGCAGCCATGTCGATATCAAAGTGAGAACCTGCAATTTGGGAAAGCTGCATACGAATTACGTTACCAGTTAAATCACTCTCTTCTCTTGCTTGATCAACAGCGTACGGATCATCCCATACATCACCTGAAATGAGCGTTGGTAGCACTGACACATCAACCACCATGCCACTTGCAAGTTGTTGGCGATAGCCGATTTCAAACGCGAGTGAACCAGTAACAATATCCTCTCGTGAAGTTCCCATGAAAAACTGTTTGTTTAGTGTGTCACCAAATGTGTACTGAACCGCCCCCAACAAACCGGCAGAAATATTTGTTTCCCCGCTCCCTGAAGCGTATAAATCAGGCTCACTTTGCGTTCTGTCTTGCTCAACATCCAAGTTGCTTGAGTTCGATGTAATACCGGTTAATACGGTGACATTTCCACTGAACCCCTGCTCAGGAGCCAATGCGGCAAAGACAGGAGCGGTGAGCACGGTTGATAACACTAAAGCAGGAAAGATATATTTCATAGCATGTGGCTCTTAAATTTTTAATAAATAATGAGTTAGAGAACCTGAGATTTCATACCGTCTAAGGTAGGTTGAACCTAACATAGCTTGTAACCATCGGTATTGCACTGGTCATTTCAACAGGTGTAACTTCAGTAATGCATTCGCTGTTGTCACACAAAGATTGGCGCTTTTTTATCAGCCCATGGGCGCGCAACTTCAAGCTGATAAGCAAGCTCAAACAACAATCGGTCATTGCCACGCGCGGCTGAAAAGTGACTACCAACCGGCATCTTCTCTTTAGTCCAATAAAGCGGCACTGACATCGCAGGGTTGCCCGCTACATTCTCAACTGGTGTATATGACATTAGCTCTTCTGAACGTTTCCAGATCTCTTCTCCGGAGTGCTGCTTTTGATCAAAGTAGCTAATATCTTTAGGCGAATGATGTGCACAAGGGGTTAACCAAACATCGATAGCATTGAAGAACTCACGGTTATGTTTCAATGCGAACGCATGACATCCCCCCTGCGATTCTTGATACAAGTTAGGGTTTTGTAGCACCCGTTGCTGCATAGTTCGAGCTAAGTAAGTAACGTTATCGCTTACCTTGTCCGCCATTGATTCTAACGGGGTTCCTAACACATCAAATTGCGCGGCCAAGCTAGCCATTTTTGAGCCAAACACCCCCATATAGTTAAGCATAAACTGCTCGCCATCTTTAACAGGTTGCTCGATTTCAACCATAATGTGTCCGAGCTGCTCTAATAGCTTAACGGTAGATTTAATTGCCGCTTGTGTATCTTCATCTGGCAATCTTCCATATATATCTCGCATTGTAACACCCACTCGAATTTGACGATTCAAAGGGGTATGTACCATACCGATAGGCGTTCGAGGAAATCCCGTTGCAAAGCTATCTTTTACGTGGTTTTCTGTCACGGAAATAGCCAGAGCCGTATCTCGCACAGTGCGAGACATGAAAGACTGATGAGTAAAGTCTTCCATTGTTGAACCATTGGGAAGCCCAGTAATTAATTGCTCGCGACTTGGTTTATAGCCAAATATCCCCGTCGCTGATGCTGGCATTCTTGATGAGCCGCCACCATCCGTTGAATGGATTATTGGGGTATAACCGGCCGCGACCGCAGCCGCTCCTCCGCCCGTCGAGGAATGTACACCTTTACGAAGATCCCAAGGGTTACGAGTCGCCCCATAGAGAGGATTTTGCGTACAACCTAACGTCATCATCTCTGGAATGTTAGACATTCCTATCGTATTTAGGCCAGCATTATGCGCCGCTTGAATAAACCAAGACGTTGACTCTGGTCTTCTACCTTTGTTCAATATAGAACCCAGCGTGCTGTCTAAACCTTCTACATCCACACAATCTTTGGCTAAAAATGGAACACCCGCAAATGGAGAGTAAGGGTTAATTGAATCCGCTCGTTCTAGCGCTAAATCATAGCATTCAGCAACAACTGCGTTTACCTGATGGTTGGTTTGCTTGATCTTGTAGATCGCTTCTTGTATCAATTCTTTTGGTGTTATTTTTTTACTTCGAACCAATTCTGCCATCGCCGTTGCATCAAGTGGTGCCTGAGGGCTTTGGAAGTCAGCAGGGACATTCTGATTAGCAGATACAGACACAGTAACAGGCAAAGTCAGAGCAGCCGCAGTTACAGCCCCTTTACCCATCACTTTAAAAAAATCTCGACGCTTCAGGTCATTTAAATTCATCATTTCTAGCCTTATAATAAGGTGAGCCTACAATCCGTATGTCATAGCCTAGGCATCTCAGGCTATTCGTCTAACGTCCTTTCCGTAAGCTGATGCATATAGATTACTTAAAACATTGCCCTCCGACTCGACAAATAGCGACAGCTTATGTGCCAATTACGCCAAACTGGCTGTTATTTAGCTCATTTAAACACTGAACTTTCCAACGTAGGGTAAAATAAACAAGCCAATGACCATGCTTTTGTCAGGATAACTGTTCGCTTTGTTTTTTAGCCTATACCCAAGAAACTTGAAGATGCAGGTAGGCGGCAAGTAAGAAAGTCCCCTGAGCATAGGTGAACTATGTGATTGGGACGCACGAACACAGCCAACACCGCTGCAACTTCAAGTATGACGGGTATATATTGAAATTATTGAGTGATTGCATTTCATAACCCATGGGAATAGAGCAGTATTGGCAAACCAAAGTAGAACTACCACTTAGTTAGCATAGATTTCACTATTTGCGTCAGATATCATCAATAATCTGGAGCAAAGACAACCATGATGAGGAACCGACAATGGCATCAATTCAAGAGTTTATGACTCAGCACCATAAGACATGTGACAACCTTCTAGTGGAAGCTGAAGCGATGTTAGCCAACAAAGACTGGGCTGCCTTTGCCGAACTTTGGGGGAAGTTTGAAAAAGAAACTCTCCATCATTTCGATCTTGAAGAGCAGATCCTATTCCCAGCCTTTGAAGAACAAACCGGCATGACTGCAGGACCAACTATGGTTATGCGCCACGAACATGCTCAAATTAAGGCAATGTTCGAGCAAATGGGATTAGCCATTGAAAAACAAGACATTGAGCGAGCAATGGGTAGCAGTGAAAGCATTATGATCTTCATTCAACAACACAACATGAAAGAAGAGCAGATTCTATACCCAATGACTGACAACCATCTTAGCAATAGTGCCGAAATTGTTGAGCAGATGAGTTCTCACTAAGCACTCTGAATCAATCAATAAAACTCAATGAGGACGGAATGGATTTAAGCCAAGTAACGCAGTTAGATGTGTGTGAGCTAGAGCCACCACAACCAATGCACGTGATCACCGCTGCTTTGCAAAGATTGGCTATGGGTGAAGTATTAGCGGTAAAACATAGACGCAAACCCGTTCCACTATTTGAAATGCTCACCGGGCGCTTTGAATATCTTTGTGAGGAGATCACTCCGTCCCATTTCCAGCTCTATTTTTGGCACCTAGAGGATGACAAAGCCAAAACATTAGCGGAGCAACTAAGTCGTGAGAATAATCCGCTATGAGAATGACAGGGCTTAACTTTGAAGCCATCCCGCCCATCTCATCGCCTATTCGCTTTTATCTTACGGCAACTGGTTTTGCACTATTGGGCGCCATAATGATTGCGCTGCATGGTGAAACCCTTTGGCTTAGCCGTTGGATGCCCGTCACCCTTGCAATAACTCATTTAATCGCACTGGGTGTAATGGCGATGATCATGATCGGCTCACTGTTTCAGGTAATGCCTGTGTTATGTGGTGCCGCCATTCCAATCACGGGCTGGCGCTTACACCTACTTCACGCCACATTGGTCACTGGTGTTTTAACATTAGCTGCCGCTTTTCTTGGCTGGTTAAGCTTTCTGTTTCCATTTATTTTGCTAGGTTTAAGCCTTGGCTACTTTAGCCTAGCACTAGCTTGGTTGTTGGTAACAAAAGCAAAAGGCGAACAAACTCGTTTACCTATTCTATTTTCCATCTTGGCACTTTCAGTCTTACTTCTTATTGGGCTAGTTTTACTCAGTGGTTATTTATGGGGCTATATGCCAGCTACTGGAAAAATTCTGACTAATCTACATGCTGGTATTGGCAGCTTTGGCTGGATTATGTTGCTGGTGATGGCTGTAAGCTTTCAGGTTATTCCGATGTTTCATGTCACGCCTCCTTATAACCCAAAATGGCAGCATGCTTTAATTATTTTGTTGGTCATAGGGTTAACTTTAGCCAGTGCAGAAATATTTGGTTTTACTCTTGCTTCGGGCTGGGCTTGGGGATGGCTACTATGCATTTTTGCTACCCTACTCTATTGCGTGATCAGCTTAGAACGTTTAACCAAACGTAAGCGTAAGCTACCCGATGTAGTGATCAATTATTGGCAGATGGGTTTGGTTAACCTGATGCTAGCGTGCTCACTATTGCTATGGTTAATTCTACCGTTTGCCAAACCAGCATGGGCGATATTATGGCAAACCAAGCTTGAGGTGTTATTAGGCTTCTTATTTGGCTTTGGTTTTGTTTTGGCGATAGTTCAAGGCATGCTACTTAAAATAGTACCCTTTCTGATTTCACTGCACTTACAACGCATCATGATGCAAAATCCAATGGCAATGATCCCATTGCCTGATCACTATCAGCTGATCAGCAGAGTTCGTATGAAGCGGCAGTTTTTCACTTATCTTGCACTGCTTGTTACGCTGTGGTTGGCTTTTTTACTACCGGCAACGACCCCGCTGATGGCTATTATATTTGCGATTAACTGGCTAGTTATTGCGTATAATATGCATGGCGCAATCAGGTTATATCGCGAGTATAGGGGCAAGCTGCTTAGTGCGCCTAAGATATCAATTTAATGGCTCTTCATATCAATGAGATCAAACTCTGAGAAGTCGGCAACGGGATACTCGTTGCCAAGTTCTATGCAAGCCGACAATTAACCAGAGAGCGACAACATCACTAGATACATTGACAAATTTACCGAGTAAACTGCGTCAATCAAAATAAATTCAAAAACACCATGCCAACTCAATTTCATACATCAATAGACATTCCCTTTAATCTTCGCCATATCTGCTGGTTTTGTGGGGAGCCGTCATCGACGGCCCTACATTTCCCACCTAACGCTGAGTCATGCATCTACCTTGAGCACGCCGCAATGTCGATACCAGCATGTAGTGAATGCCAGTCTTTCACCTACCCAAATAACTTAAACTCGATTTGGGCGCTACGTGCCAGCATCAAGCAAGCGCTTATCTCCAAATACACCAAGCACTTAGCTATTGGTGAGAACTGGACAGAGCAAGAACTAGTCGACAGTGATTTTTCCGGCGCCATCTTGGGCGGTTTTGGCAAAAGTGCTTGGCAAATGTATGAAATAGCCAAACAGCGAGTGGCGTTTCAGGGTTGGGCTGTCAGTATGGATGACATTCCATTAGATAGTTTTGATGATACGAGTGGATTCGAGTTTAACGGTACCAACTATTTGTCATTAAATACCTGTATCGATTTCTTTGTGGATGCTATTGATGTGGATAGAGAACTGCTCACTCAGCTTATTGCTATTGTGACGCCGAGCCGATTTGATCATGCATTGAAAATAGCAAAATTGAACAAGCGCATTTCTAACGCTCGCCGCGCGCAAATAATTGATGAAATTAGCGTTCAAGAAACGGAAAAACAACAAGCGGCGTTTGATCTGATCTCTAGCGGTGCGGTTGATCATTCCATTACCGAGGTCTTAATTTCTGGCACTATCGCCCCAACATTTGCCATCAAATGGGCGATGGATAAAGAGGCGCATACTCTCGCAGAGCTGTGCCACTTAGAAGACGATTACTTCGATGAATTCGAACATCTTGGTGGACCCGCTGCATTCGCATCGTATAACGGCTTGCAACTGTACTTAAAAGCCAGAGAAGAACAAGCTTGGATAGAAAGCAGCGATCCAAACAAAGATTTATGGCGGTAAATTAACAGAAAACCCAGTGGGCGGGTCTAATGAAGTGGTCTGCCTCACTTCCAAGCGTAAAGGTCTGATGAACAGTGCTCGTTACCACTCAGTACTTACTCGGAATGTTTATTAAAGAAAAATAGATAACATAAGAATGGATCTTATGTAGATGAGGTGCATTTATAACAGCACCATCTCGGATAAAGCGCTCGATTCGAGCAGAATAGAATTCTGACAGTTCTTCATCCTCCTCGTCATGACAATCAATACAGATCTCTTTCGGATCAAACTCTTCATGGGGCATATGGCATTCTACGCACTCCATCTGTTCGCTCTCTTGGTGCTTGATATTGTGCTGGCTTCCCTCAAGGTTAGCGAGGGAGTCATGACACTCGATACAGCTTTGATATTCAAACACCAAATCATCCGACACTTCTTCGCCTTCATGACATTGCCCTGAACAAGTTTCATCTAATAGATGGAAGTTTGCCAAAGTGTCATCTTCTGGGTTTGGTAACTCATCAGCGTACGCAAACTGCCCGGCAAACACCAAAAATAGACTCACTAACAACAAAGTAGACAACAAGTCACAAGATAAACTAGGGAAACATTTCATAAAACTGACTCCTGATAATATCTACGCCACCCTTACTATTCATTTCATTTATTGGGCTTCGGCTTAGTACTGTTTTCATCATGATTTTTCCCGCGAACCAGACTTTCATGACACATGATACATAGCCCAATTCGGACCTTACGACTGATCCCAATAATCGGGTCAGAATCAGTATGCATGCTATGACAAGTAGCACATGTCATCTTGTTTGCATGGACATCATGAGTCCACTCAACCTCTCTTAAAACCGCTGGCGAGTGGCAAGCAATACATGTTTGATTCTGCGAAAAGACATCGATATCAGCGTGGTCATCAAAAGGCACAACCGTATCAAGCATGCCATCCTTGGGATGCATTCCTTTTACCCCGTGGCATGCTGTGCAGTTATTAAAAAACTCAGTACTAGAATGTTTGCCAGAAGAGGTGATAGCCGCAATGTTTTTGATTAAGCGCGTCTTTCTATGGCAGCGAATGCAGCGTTGGTTTTCCTTCACCAATTGTGCCATTTCAATTTCATTACTGACTTGAGAATCAAACCCTTTCGCTGATTGATTGGGTTGCAGTGTTGATGCCATTAGAAATTGTGAGCAGCTTAGGCACAGAAAAACAAACACATATCTAAAAATTACGAAGGTCATAATGGCAGTCATTCGATTAGCAATCATTTGAAACAGCTTGTCGGAAAATAAGGTTAATCAACGCAACCTTATTCCCCCTAATAAAAGTAATTACTTAAACTCAAGATTGATCACGCCACGATGATAAATATGATTAATTTGAGAGTTATCAAAAACGGCTACACCAAATGGATAAGGCTGACTCAAGTCCTTGAATTGGACATCTTGCGTCTCCGCATTTTCGCCGCTAGTAACTAATTTGCGTTTCATCTCTAACGTCCACACACCATCAGCCCAGACAGCAGCTACTTCCACATCACCCCGTGACCCCATAAATGGCGCTCCGGTTAAACCCGGTATACGCTCTGTCTTATCATAGTCAGCAGTAAATGGTTTTTTCTCTGACTCCAAAATCAATAGGGTTTCGTTGGTTAGATCGTCAGCAACGTAAGTGGGTTGCCCATCTTTAATATTATTAACGTAACCACCTCCAGTTTTACTGTCACCTTTACGACCCCATCCTTTGTTTTGCTTAGGGTCGGTATTACTGTCAACGTATTGGTCATCAAGTTGATTATGGGCTGCGGTTCGAACCCCTTTCCAGTGCCACATATCGATAAATTCATCTTCACTTAAAGTATATTTTCTTGCAGGATTAGCATCTTTTCTTCCGGCATTCATGCCATCTTTCGCTCGATGGCAAGCAGCGTTACACCCTTTTTCGGCAAAACCATCAGCATTGATGTTCCAATACATTGCAAATTTGTCTTCATAGTAAGTATTGTCATGCCCTGTACTGTCTTTATTCATCAGTTGTTTCCAGCTTCCATCTTCCTGCCTTACCCAAGGAAATCGCTCAAAACTTTTTGTAGGGTCATCATAGGTAACAAGGAAATATATATATTCACCATCATAGACTGACTTAAGCTCTACATTGGTTCTCTTCATTCCTTCATAACCATTGTTCGGTTTATACGGCAGCTTATTTACCCTTACATTTAATGGCGTCGCGTTATCCCAAGCTGCATCCACTTCACCATCAATAACAAGCGTTGACGTTGCCTTACCGCTCTCCAATACCATCTCTTTTGCCAAAATACTGTTAATGGGAGCCAATACTACAACCGTTAAGATACTAGTCGTTACCATGCTATATCTCACAACTCACTCCTAAGTTCACTCTTAACTTTGTTAAAATAAGCTTAGAAAGTGTATGGTTATTTTTCAATCAAACAGGCACGAATTGCTTCATTTGATATTGATACACCGTCATATTCAGTCGAAATAAACTCGCCACTTATCTGAAGAGTTTTTAACTATCTTTGGAAGGGAGGAGAGACTAATTGGGTTTGGTTGTTACATCCGATGAGCTGATGACAATAAACCGCCCTAATACATGGGCGGTTTTTAATTAGGCGTATCCGTATACTGGTAAATTAACGCAACTGGCTGTCTTTACTCGCTCTTCGATTGAAGCTATTAATTGCCTTGGCACGAACATCTTCTTTCTCCTGGCACTCTATACATAACTCAACACCCGGTATGATTTGTCTGCGTGCGTATGGGATCAGATCGCCACACTCTAAACAATATTCAGTGTCGTTGTATTCTTTATGGAGGTGCGCGCGAGCGCGGTTAATTGCATCAATAACAGTGGCATCGATTTGTTCTTGAACGCCACCATCTCTGGTAAATCCATTAGCCATAATGGTCTCCAAACGTAATGAATGACTAGGAAATCATTATCTATTATCAAGCACGCTTTGATAATCGCCGGAATTATTAATCACTATTACTTAGAAGTAATAATACAAATATTATCGTGATTTGCCTTCATCCATCAAAGATGATGCGTTAGCAATATCTTGCGCTGCTGATTTTAACAACTCTTCTTCATGTTGCTGTTTTTCATGCATCGCTTGAATGAGCAGGCGATCTAACTTAGCAAAGAATAGATCTTCTTCAGCTTTACCGCGTAAACGGATTTTGTCTGTAAAGTCCATATGTAGCCACCTTATCTTCTGACCACCTGTATTAAGTATAGATAACCACCAGCAGAATGAGATGCGCTTTGACTCAGGTGACTTTGTGATTTATTGCGAGGAAGCAGATTGGAGCAGCCTTATTCACATGAAATGAGCTAGAGGGTTGGCTCTAGCTCAAGCATGATAAATGACATCTTTGGTGTAAACGTTGGTGCCGAAGTTAGCTGATGATTAGAACTGGAAATCCAGCTTTGCCCATAGCGTTCGCCCGGGTTCATTTACTTTCATTGTTCTATCTTCGATTGGTAGTGCGTCGTTACCGCTGCCTGCTTTGCTAATGTGCTCGGCGTATTCTTTATCAAATAAGTTGTCGATGCCAAAGCTAAGTTGCAATTGGTCATCATATTGATACGCGCCATTAAGCGAAAAGATACCAAATCCTGCATTTTCACCTAAGTCTTGCCCGACAATATTGCCTTGACCAATAGCAACACGATCTTGTTTAGCTACGATGCGCCACAAGCTGCCAAACGACCAATTATTGTATTCGTAGTTCAGCATTAACCGCCCTTCTAATGGTGAAACCTGCCCTAGTGGTACGTTGTCTGTATCATTATCACCGTGGCTGTAAGCAACGGTAGCTGTAGTGGACAACCGTTGACTCAAAGCATACTCAAGAGAGGCTTCACCGCCATATAACGTCGCATCGATATTGCGTGCATTGGGCATAGATTGCGTATCAATAAGGATGTAGTCACTCAGCTTGGCATAAAATAGAGAAACAGAGAGTGTTGCAAAGCTTGAGTAACTCCAACCGATGTCTAATTGATCGGTTTTTTCCGAATCCAATGTCAACATTCTGCCTGCTTTCATTGTTTCCCAGTAATCAGGGATACGTTCAGAGTGACCAACACCAGCATAAAGCTGATGGGCATCAATTTGGTGCTCATAGCGAACAAATCCACTGAAGAAATCGTCATCACGTTGATTCTCTTTGCTACTGCTCGCCCAGCTTCCCATTAACTCTGTTTGCCAGTTATCATAACGTAGCCCGCTATACAGTGTGCCTTGAGCGAAAGCGTTCTCTAGTTCGACAAAAAGCCCCCAATTTTGCTGGCTAAAGATATCTTGGTAGCTTGCCGCTAACAGTTGATCTAAGCTGGTTCCCCCTCTGATATCTTGCACTTGGTTGATATGGTCAATACCGACTAGCGCAGTTGAGTCGTTAGAGAGATCTAATTCAGCCCAAATATAACCACCCAAAGTAGTACGGCGAGGGTTAGCACCAAACGGTAAAGGTGCACTGATATCAATCGAGCGGTCAAACTGATCCATGATGTGATCATTTTCATTCCAATAACCTTGGAATTTCAACTCACGCAACACTTGGTAATCAAACTCTTTTTCCGCGATCAGAGACCAATTTTCATTATCAATCGTGCGCGCTTTATTGAGTCGATCGGCATATTCAGCCTCTCCGCTTGAAGTTCCATAACTCACTTCAATTAGGCTGTCAGAGCTTGGAGTAAAACCGATGGCAGTATTAATATTCTGGCGATCATAACGTGATTGGATTTCTTGCCCGCCACCATCTTCGAAGTTATCGCTTTTAGAACCATTAATGTCTAGGCTCCAATAATAATGCTCATTACCTGCTTTAAGTTCAGAGAGATAATCTTGTCGCCCAAAACTGCCTGCAGTGATACTGGCTCGCCCCTCAACACTGGGCTCGGTAAAGCCAACGTGCTCGCGTTCAAATAAAATCGTTCCCGCAGAACCCATAGGACCGTATCGAACCGTTTGTGGTCCTTTAATAACGGTAACTTGGTCATAGGTTTCAGGGCTAATGTAGTTGGTGGGTGGGTCCATTCGACCGCCACACGTGCCCGCTAGCTGCTGACCATCGTTAATGATGCTGATTCGAGAACCAGCCATTCCGCGAAGGCTTATGTCACCGCCCGCGCCTCCCTTTCTTGTCACACTAAAACCGGGGATCGTTTTTAGATAACCGGAACCGTCAAATGAAGGCAGTGGCTGCCGTGGTAATTTAGGATCAGTGATGGTGATCAACCCATCCTCAGCAAGATCTGCCATCACTATCATCTGCTCATTGCATTTTTCGCCTGCGCATTCAGATGCCATGGTCGAAGGTATCCAAATCAGAGCGGGTAAAAAGAGGGCTGAAGTAATTTTGTTTTTATTCATATTTAACATCTCGAATGTCAATTATTGTTTCGATAATGTTACTTCCCCGTTGCTAATTACCAATAGCGAAAGATAAAGGTGTGACAATTGGTCGCAGCAAGCCGTGATCTCAAGCACGCGCTTTAGGGTGAAACCATGGGTAACTGATTGTTTTCCTATGCAAATAATAATGTGACTGTTAAGTTAATAACTATATTTTTACATGTTAAACGATAGGTATTGTGAATAAAGTTATCACCACTCTTAGCGACCAAATAACACCATTACGCATTTTATTGCTTTGTCGAACCTTGTGGTTGATAGCAATTTTTAGTTTTGTACGTTTTGAACTGGTTAGTGTTAGCTTTGCCGTATTAATTGCTGCGAGTTTGATTCACCTAATAAGCATTGCGCTTATAGCGAAAATGAAACGCCCTTCTCCAAGAGTGCTGGCACTGCAAATTGCGGTCGATTTACTGACGATGACTTTACTGCTCGCCTTTAATGGCGGTGCGACCAACGCGTTCGTGACCGCGCTATTAATCCCTGTTGTCTTTTCCAGTATTGGGCTAAGTTGGATGTACTGCACTGGTTTTACCCTAGCCGCAATTTGTGCATACAGTCTATTAATGCTGAATATGTCCAGTGACATGGCACACCACATGGATATGGCGAGCCACTATCATGGTATGTGGATTAACTTTATTTTATCGACCTCGGTTATCGCCTTGGTGGTGAGTTCAATGGCAAAAATGGTGACCCGACGCGAGCAATTTATTGCCGCCCAACGGGAACAACAACTGAGGCAAGAGCAAATACTGGCTATTAGTATTGCCTCGGCGCAGGTAACACATAACATCGCCACCCCACTCGCTACCATTCAATTGTTATACGAAGAGCTGCAAGAAGATTACCCTGACAACCGTTTGATCAAAAATGGGCAAGCGTCATTAAAAGCTTGTACCCAACACCTCGATGATTTTCGCAAACAAATTAGCCTTATTCGCGAAGGTCATGTCGATTGGGTCGCCACCAAAGAGTTAGTCGCAAAACTACAAGACTCTGCCCTGTTGTATTTCCCTGACCAACAATTAAAAATCAATTGCAATACTTGCGATGGGAATATTTGGTCTGATGAAATGCTGATACCTGCCTTGGTCAACCTATTACAAAATGCGGTTAACTCCAACCATCAGAACGGCAAGAATATGCTGGAGTTAAATTGCTTTATCAACAATGAACAATGGGTCATGGAATTACGAGACTATGGCAAAGGGTTAAACGACGATGACTTTGCTGATCTTGGCTATGAACTGATTGATAGTGACAAAGGATTAGGCATTGCCGCCCTACTCTCCAACATGACTATAGAAAGATTGGAAGGCACTCTACAAGTACAAAACCACCCTGACACCGGCTGTATCACCAGAGTGGCTTTAAAATTCAAAAATGACAGGTGACTCAACCATGAAGCTGCTAATTATTGAAGACGATTCAGCTTATGCCGATATCATCGCTTGCAGAATGAGGCGACAAGGGTTTAGTTGTGAAACCATTAACCATGCCGACCTTGCCTTACATAAAGCAATGCTGTGGCAGCCGACACATATCTTGTTAGACCTAAAGCTCGCTAACGAGAGCGGTTTAGATTTAATCGTGCCGCTGCGCGCTTCTTTGCCCATGGCAAAAATCATTTTGCTGACGGGCTTTGCTAGCATAGCGTCAGCGGTTGAAGCAATGCGACGAGGTGCCGATGATTACCTAGCCAAGCCTGTTGATTCAAACACCCTACTTAAAGCCTTAATGGGTGAAATCAATTTGGAAGCATTAACACTCAAAACCATGAGCCCAGACCAACTAGCTTGGGAGCACATCAACCAAGTGTTGTCGAATAACGACGGTAATATTTCAGCCACCGCGCGCCAACTCGGAATACACCGCCGAACCTTACAAAGAAAGCTGCAAAAGAAGAACTTGGAAGTGTAGCCACTATTCTTATTCGATGTAGGTTCTTCTCATCAACCAATCGATACGGGAAAAATAACGCATTTGTGGACAAAAATCATTTTCGTAAAATCGAACATTAGCATTTTATGAATAACTACAGGTATAGAAAAGTCGCTTAGCTTGGTGTCCAGTACTGATGGTGCAGATCAGTTAAGACTTGGTCAACTACCCTACTCATTTGAATTGCTGTCGATATAGCGAAGGCGATATGCCTTTGTATTTTTTGAACAGACGGTTAAAGTTCGAACGATTGCTATAACCAACTCTTTCTGCAATTAAGCTTATGGGTTGTGACGTCGTTGTAAGCAATTGAGATGCATGATTCAATCTTAACTTAGTCAAATAAGTGATATAACTTTCGTTAAAATGTTGAATAAACCAACGATGAACAGTGTTTTCACTCACATGCATGTAGTCCGCGAGCTTCTTTAACGTGATATCGGATGAATAATGGCTGTCGATGTACTTACAGACTTGAGCAATTTTGCTGAAATCGCTACTGGTCTTTTCCCTTTCTCCTTGTGAAGCATAGGAGAGTAACGTGATGTGTGATTGATCAGCACACAGTTCCCCCAGAATCTGAATTAATACCGCAAGCTGCCCAATAGGGGAAAGGTCATTAAAATCATTTAGATGTTGGCAAACCTTCTCTGCGGTTTGTGTCGAGAACCTTATACCTTTGTTCGCATTTTGTATCACAGGAGCTAACTGCCGAAGCTCGGCGCAGCTGTACATGAGTTGAGCGATCCACTCCTCTCGAAACCAGATTACATGAGTTTCACATGGATTTTGTTCGTCGGAATTTAGCGATTCAAAGCTATGCGCAAGACCTGGACCAATCAATAGCAGTTCGTTGTGTTCTATCTGCCCTTCAAAATGTGCAACTCTTGATTTCCCCTGAAAGTTTCTATGTAAAACCAGCTCAAGCTCTTGATGAACGTGCCAATTTTCTGGTTTGACGACTTCTTCGAACATCTTATAGCGCCATGACCAGCCAAGCCTTTGTGGCACTTTTTGTATCGTTGCTTTCATCCAATGTCATTCAGAATAATTCATCATAAGGTGCATGATGACACACATTGATCATTAATCAATAAAAGTATCACTAGTCGATAGAATAGTATCACTAACCAAAGATAGAACTGATAAGGTGAATCAATCGGCACACAGTATAGGAGAACCAAACAATGTCCGAATATCTTAATTGCTTAATGCCAAAGCTCACCTCTCTTGTGGAAGCAAACCAAAAGGCGTTATCTCTGGCAACAGAGTTGTTCGCTCAAGCCATTGTTAAAGACAACATGATACAAGTCTTAGGAACAGGTCATTCGCACATGATTGGTTTAGAAGGGTTTATTCGTGCCGGTGGTCTTGGCAACATCAATGCTATTTTAGACTCAGTACTGCTCACCAATGATGGCGCATTAAGAGGCTCTGCAATGGAAAAGCTGCCAGGGTTGGCTGAAGTGATTTGGAATGACCAGAACATTTTACCCAATGATGTGGTTATGGTTATTTCCAATTCTGGGAGAAATGCGCTTCCAATCGAATTTGCACAAATTGCAAAAGCTAAGGGACATCCGGTTATCGCGATAACTTCAGTAGAACAGTCATCTAAATACCCAAGCCGCCATAGCTCTGGTCTGAAATTGATGGATATTGCAGATATCGTCATCGACAATCAGGTTCCCCCGGGTGATGGCTTGTGTAATGTGAATGGTAAAGTGACAGGGGCATTTTCCAGCATAGCAGGCATGATGATCATGAATATGCTGGTGGTAGAATCTCAGAAAGAAGCATTAAAACAAGGCGTCACTCCGCTTATCTTCTCTAGCCAGAATATAGATGATTTCGATAATGACTATGTGTATCAGCACTTTGGCTCTCGATTAAAATCCATGTAGATGATTGACGTGTGAATTTAGCTCCGAAGTAAGAAAAAACGAGTCAGCGTAAATTATGATGTGTGTCCTTTACCGAAGTACTCTTTACCGAAGTAGATAGTAGATGACTCATATGTACTATATTTTATGGCTGATAGGGCTGCCCAAATGCATTACACCAGCGTAAATATGGATCTGAAAATTTAATCTTATGAGCCTTAAACTCACTTGAATTATATGGCCAATAGCTTTTTACATGGTTTTTCAACCATTCTACCGTATCTGCATATTCCCCATGATTTTCATCTGACAGCACTTCTAACAAATTGTGATAACCATACAGCCCTCCACAATCTTCGGGAGGGCATGTCATTTGACCATCTAAACATTTAGGATATACAGCATCATAATGCGCCAAAAACATACCGATTAACGTTATCTCATGGTGCCAACCATCGCCAAAATCATAAACATAATCAATTGTATTACCTAACGATGTGAAATATTTTTTCACCGAAAATTCCCAACCTGCAACTATGCTTTCGTCGCACTCTGACTCGGGAAGACCAATGCTCTTTCCTTTTGTTGGACCTGATTTTCTTGGTGAAAACTCATGCAAATGGTAGTCAAGCCAGCCCATCGCATCTTGGATAGCGACGTGAAGTTCCCAAAAGTTATAATGATCGGGAACATCAATCTCTCGCCATATTTCCGGCTCGCTTCCCAATAGTGAAACTCTGAATCGAAGAATTTTTTGATGCATCATGGATAACCTTATAAACTTCAAGAAAAGATAGCGCGACTTAGAAAGCTAACAGTCGCGTCTAATGTTCACATGATGCAGTCTTTCATTTCTTACCTCAATTTATAATCAATAGGTTAATGACTATATTGTGAGCCTAGACTGCTCAGTAACGTTTAATTTCTTGCTATTCCGAGTTCGGGTAACTTTTAGTATGGAAAAATCACATTAACGAGATATGAATGAGTATTAACTCTGCCTAATGTTGGGCCGAAGTGAGGCAGCGCAGATCTCGCAGTATCGAAGATGAACAAAAGCAAAGTATTTACTGAAGAAGCTTAGCCTTATCTATTGATATGTGTGCCCTTGTATTTGTTGGCTGAAGTTAGCAAATACCGTGATCTACTGGTCTCATTCCAGTGATGTCTATTGGCGTCTCTTGCTGGTTTATTATTGCTGTCAGCAATGATGCCGAGCCTAGAGCCAGTGTCCAACCAAGCGTTCCATGACCAATGTTAAAAAAGAGATTATCCACACCCGCTTTACCTATGATAGGAACACTACTAGGCGTAACAGGGCGAATACCTGCCCAAGTATGTTTTATATCGCTGTAGATTCCCGCTTTGGGAAAATTATTCTTACAAACATTCAGCAAATGCTCAATACGGCTTTCATCTATATTGCTATTGTAGCCAACGATGTCGGCACAGCCAGCTATCCGCAGTTTGTCGCCAACGCGACTAACAACGACTTTGTTATCAACGTCGGTGACGCAAACTTCAGGGGCAAACTCAGTTGCCGGAACGGTAATGCTGTAGCCTTTAATGGGATAGATGGGAAGTTTAAGCCCAATATCTCTTACAAGGTTTCGGCTTTCTGGTCCTGTCGCTAACACATAAGCATCGGCATGGATAGGACCATTGGAAGTTTCGAGATGCTGAATAGACTGACCAGTTTTTACCAATCGATTTACACGGCAGTTAAAGTGAGCTTCAAAATCCTTATCATGTTTCATTGTCTTAAGAAGTTCGCTAGCTAAATGGTGAGGATTCCCTACTTCATCAATAGATGAATATATTCCACCTGCTATCGGTTGCGACAATTGCAGCAAACTTGGCTCTAGTTCTATACATTGCTTCTCACTAAGAATCTCTAGTTTACACCCCCATTCATCCTTTTGTCTGACTCGTACAGCAGCTTTCCGCAGCTCCTCTTGGTTTGTGTAAATGAGTAATTTCCCCGACCCCCTATGTTCAAACTCAAAGCCTGACTCTGATAATACTGAATGAAGTACATCTCTTGAATGAAGGGAAAGCCTCAAAAGGGTTCGCGTATTGAATTCTTCCTTATGAGCCTGACCATTGATTAAAAACTTGCTACCCCATTTAACTAGACTTGGGTCTGGTGAAAGCTTGATGCGAAAGGCTGGATCCATTCCCGCCATTATCTTCGGAATTTTCTTTATGAGACTTGGTGATGACATAGCGTCAACATACGAGTAACTCAGTTGGCATCCGTTAGCAAAACTCGTCTTTAGCGCTGGTCCGTCTTCGGCATCTACTAAGATTACGCGATAACCTGCTTTTTTTAGTAAGTAGGCTGTCGTTATTCCTATAATTCCAGCCCCAACGATAGCAATTGTTTTCTCTGCCATTTTCCTAACCTTATCAAATCCCTTGAATGAAAGTCAGAGCCCTTCAAATTAAAACAAATCAGAAGGATACACACCATAACAATAACCATAAAGTAGGCTATTTTGAAACCCTACTTTATGGTTATTGAGCGATGACTCCCGAGCAAATCTAGTCTCTGCGTCTTCAATATGACCTGCATCTATACCCGTCATACTTGAAGTTGCAGCGGTGTTGGCTGTATTCGTGCGCCCCAATCACATAGTCCACCTATGCTCAGGGGGCTTTCTTACTTGCCGCCTACCTGCACCTTCAAGTTTCTTGGGTATATTCATTTCTATTTGGTCATTTTTAGAACCAATCATTTTCATTTAGTCTATTTATTAATCAATAACAAACGTGTAACATTTATCACTATTACAACCGCTTAATTTTATTAATCTTGTGTTGTTGCAAATTCTTACCTCTATAACTAATACAACAATAAAGAGACCTCTTTGGCATGTGAGTGCCAAACCGAGCAAACAGGACTTAAGTTATGATTATCTCAGCCTCTACCGATTACCGTGCCGCTGCAAAAGCCAAACTGCCTCCGTTTTTGTTTCACTACATCGATGGGGGCTCTTATAACGAACACACTCTAAAGCGCAACACCGATGACCTTTCCGACATCGCGTTACGTCAACGCGTACTAAAGAACATGGAAGATCTGAGTTTAGAAACGGAACTGTTCGGTGAAAAGCTGGCCATGCCTATCGCGTTAGCGCCTGTAGGTCTTACTGGTATGTATGCTCGACGTGGTGAAGTACAAGCAGCAAAAGCCGCTGATAACAAAGGTATTCCTTTTACTATGTCGACTGTTTCTGTCTGCCCGATTGAAGAAGTTGCCCCCGCAATAGAACGCCCAATGTGGTTCCAACTTTATGTTCTGAAAGATCGGGGGTTTATGCGCAATGTGCTTGAGCGCGCTAAAGCGGCTGGCGTCACCACTTTAGTCTTCACTGTGGATATGCCAGTGCCGGGGGCACGCTATCGTGATATGCGCTCAGGTATGAGTGGTCCAAATGCAGCAATGCGCCGTGTAATCCAATCTATGTTGCATCCGAGCTGGGCATTAGATGTAGGCGTATTGGGTAAACCTCATGACCTAGGTAATATTTCGACTTATCGAGGTGAACCAACTAAATTGGAAGACTATATTGGCTGGTTAGGTAACAACTTTGATCCTTCTATAAGCTGGAAAGATCTCGAATGGATTCGTGATTTTTGGGATGGTCCTATGGTCATCAAAGGCATCCTAGATACCGAAGACGCCAAAGACGCAGTACGTTTTGGGGCTGATGGTATTGTCGTCTCTAACCACGGCGGGCGTCAGCTTGATGGCGTACTTTCAACCGCTAAAGCACTGCCAAATATTGCGGATGCGGTAAAAGGCGATTTAAAAATATTGGTTGATTCAGGTGTTCGTACTGGTCTTGATGTGGTGCGAATGCTGGCACTGGGTGCCGACTGTACCTTGCTTGGTCGTTCGTTTGTTTATGCATTGGCCGCACAAGGGCAAGCCGGCGTTGAGAACCTGCTCGATCTATACGATAAAGAAATGCGCGTGGCTATGACGCTGACTGGCGCAAAAACCATTGCTGACCTAACTCGCGAGTCTTTGGTTTAGATGGCTTAAACACTGCTTTAACGACAAAGTGGACGCGAAAAGGAAAGGCGAGCTAATGCTCGCCTCTGTTGTTTCAACTGTATTTTAACTTGAAGTATCGGTACTTGGTTGCTGAGCTAACTTCAACTCTTGCTGATGAAGCTTCTTATCCAATTCGTCGCGTCTTGCTTTGAAACTAGCCATCTCTTTCTTAGACACTGAATTAGCCATAGGAATATTTGCTTTCATTGCGTTGACTGCTCTGCCACGTACAATCAATTCATAGTGAATATGCGGGCCGGTTACACGACCAGACTTACCAGAGAGACCAATACGCTGACCGCGGTTTACCTTTTGCCCCTTGCGCACTAAAATTTTGCTCAAGTGCAAGTAGCGAGTTTTGTAGGTGCTGCCATGTTGCACCACCACATAGTTGCCAGCATAAGGGTGTTTACGCGTCATGATGACCACGCCATCACCGGTAGATACAATTGGGGTACCCGTCGGAGTTGCCCAGTCGGTACCGTTGTGAGGTGATACACGCCCTGTTACCGGATGTTTACGATGCGCATTAAAATTTGAACTTAAACGGTAATTACCATTAACTGGCTTACGCTGGAATGCACGCTGTAAGCTCTCACCTTTTTTATCGTAATATTGACCATCCGAGTGAAGATAAGCGGTAAATTCGCCACCACGATTGAAGATTTTTATTGCTTGAATTTCTCGGTTTCCGGTAAGTTGCTCATCAACATATTGGCGAGACTGCACCACTTCAAACCTATCGCCCGCGCGTAAATCACGTGAGAAGTTAATCTTATCTTTTAATAAACTGACGATTTGCTCAACTTCGGAGATCCCCAAGCCTAATCGGTTCACAGATTGGGAAAAGCTACCGTTGATTTTCCCAACCATCGCAAACTCTTTCCAAACACCGGGGATCTTAACATCCGTGAATTCGAAACCATCATCTGCGGTGCGAGTATAAACTGCACGCTCTACTAAACTAAATTCCAATTCCATTTTATTTAGAGAATTGGTTTCTTCATCACGCCAAAAACGAAGGGTATTGCCTGGTTTGAGAGTATCCAACGCCAAGTAGTTCAAGTCAGTTTCCATAATTTTCATTAGGTCACTGTAGCCAAAACCAAGCTGTTCAAAGATAGAGCTTAAGTTATCACCCGCGCGAATTTGGTATTCGTAATCTGGTATATCCGCTCTTTCAGTCGTTTCGTTAAGGAAAGAGTTGACGAGTATTGATTCTGGAATAGTGATATCAATAGTGCGGATAGTAGATGGCTGGTTGCCAATAGAAGCCATGACAATAATCGCCATGAGAGGCAAACTCAATAACATCATTTTTTTACGTTTCGACAATTCGAAAACGCGTGCTTTTATTGTTCTTACTTGCACAATTTGACCTTATAGCAATTTGGATTGTTATCTATGTTTAGTGTGAAAGACTGCATTTCCACATTCAAAAAATGGCTATAAGATTACGTATTTATTACTGATTTGTCACCCCATCAGAACCACTTTGCGATCAAAAAAGGCGCTATACGCGCCCTCTTCCTAACAACTCACACAGTAAGTGAATACCAACTAGCTGAATTTATTATTAATATGTATGGACTAAGCCGTTATCTTCACCAAAGCCATTCGGCTTATATTGATCGGCGCTAGGATCATTGACCCATCGTTCGTTGTCTATTAAGTAACGAAATTCAAATTGCTGGTCTTTAGGCAGACGAGTTTTGAATTTGAATGACTTACTTTTCGCCACTTTCTTCATTAGCATTGGCTGCCAATCAAGAAAATCCGCAACTAACGCCACACTGTTATTTGCGTGCTCTTGGGATAACTCAAAAGTTACTTCAACTTCATCCTTAGTTTTAAAAAATCGCTTATTAATCATTTATTACTCCGTCAACAACAAGAAAAATAATGCTATTCAATATAGGTAATCTATGTAGCCTGAACAACTGTTTATTTATTGTGCAGCAAAAACTTCAAATCTCTGTTAACGGTAACTTCCATCTGTTTATTGTCACTCGGCACTTCTGCAAGAGGCTGATTTCCCCTATGTTGGCGATAGTTCAACGTAAGTTGTGAGTCTTGAATTTTTAGTTGGTCAATCTGAATGCGGTCACCAATCAACAGCTCATTGACCAATACCATTCGTTTACGTTGAGAGTCGTAGCGAAACGCTGCTAAATAATTGAATAATCCGCTGCCTTGGTTTGAGACGGTCATCACTGACACATATTGGTTAGTATCGATGAAGGTTAGCCATTTGGTGCTCACTGTTACTTGTCCACGTTCAGCACCTGTATCATATGAGCCTAGAACTCTTTGCGATTGTTCGTTAAAGGTATCGATGAAGGCAAAAGCTTGCGCTTCTGGAACTTGAATGGTCCAAGGGTTAGGAGATTGAATATCAAATACCTGTTTGACTATCGGATCATAAACTTGGCTTTGACGGTTAAATTTGGCAAGAATCACTTCATCGTCAATACTAAAACGATAGACACCGGCAATCACAACAGCGATCAAAAGAACGATTGGAATCAATAAGATTAGTGGTATAGGTAACAAGCGTTTTTTCATAGTTGGCTTATGCTGTATATTCTTTTAGTTGAGGATTAACATATCAGCGCCTTAGCGTTATCTCAAGGAATGATAATGAAGCAAGCTCATAAAGTTCGCATGGCTGAATGCAGCTGTGGTCAAGTCAGTATAATCTGTCGAGGCGAACCAATTCGAACCGCCATATGCCATTGTTTTGCGTGTCAAAGAAGAACTGGCAGTGTGTTTGGAGTGCAAGCTCGATTCACCCGCGAGCAAGTTTCATACAGCGGGGAGCTTACTGAATACACTCGCATCAGTGATACTGGTAATCAAGTTCATTACTCTTTTTGCCCTAGCTGCGGCACAACTGTGATACTGACATTATCTCTATACCCTGAGTTTACCATTATCCCTGTTGGTATTTTCACCAGCCAAGATCTTCCTCAACCCAGTTTTTCCGTTTATGAACAACACAAACACAGTTGGGTGAAGTTTGACTGTCAGGTTGAACAAATTCCTTAGCCATTTTTGAGCTATTCCCCTTTCGACTTGCTGCTCTCAGCGCTATAATCACGTCCTAATTTTGGGGGAGTAATTCAGTGGTTTCTCGACTACCTCGTTGGGTGGAATACGGAGCATTCCTTCTTGCCCTACTCGCAGGAATAGTAAATGCAATCGGTCTACTTGGTTTTCAACACCAAGCGGTTTCGCATATCTCCGGCACTGTAACCCTGCTAGGTACGAGTATTGAATCTCTTGATGGTATGACAAGCCACCTGCTAATGATTCTGGTGAGCTTCTTAATTGGCGCTATGTTGGCAGGCGCTTTCTTCGAGAGTGCCGCTTTAAAATTTGGTCGCCGCTATGGCGTTGCTCTGTGTATTGAGGCGGGTTTACTGTTCATCGCTTACCTATTTTTAGAGCAAAACATTACCATGGGGCAATATTTTGCTTCTGCTGCTTGCGGCTTGCAAAACGCGATGATCACCACATTCAGTGGAGCGGTGGTTCGAACAACACATATGACAGGGATCGTGACCGACCTCGGTATTATGATTGGCGCGCGTTTACGTGGAGAGCAATTCGACTATCGCAAAGCAAAGTTGTTTGTATTCATCTTTAGTGGCTTTTTGCTCGGCGGCATTATTGGTGCAAAACTCTATGGTATCTACGCCATTGCTTCATTAATGGCACCTATCTCACTAGCCCTTATTTTGGCGCTTGCTTACTGGCTTTATCTGTACCTTTCGCGCAAGAAAAAATAGCCTGACTCTTCTGTACAAAAACCTCAGTTAGCGAACATCCTAACAACACAAACACATTTGCCTATAATTCATACAGGTTACGGCAGTTTATGATGAATAATTAGCGATATTTATTGAATAGTATTGCGTAAGTCGCAAAAAAGCAGTAGTCTGCGCCAAACTGACTAAATACGGATGTATAGTGAATAAGTATGCCAAGGAGATTGGCTATTATTGACTAGTTGCAACACGAGATTCGCAATGACAAATAAAACTCAAACAACCGGAAAGCACAAATCAAAATCAAACTTCTGGATCTTTTTGATTCCTTCTTTGATCGGTTTGTTCTTGTTTATGGCACCTGTTACCTATAACGGTGACATTACCATTCCTATTGCGATACTGGCCAAATCTATCCAAGCATTGCTGGGGGATTATCTTGTTGGCATCGTGACTGCAATCGTGGCATTTATGGCGACAGCTTCTGCGCTTTTTCGCGTTAAGAACCCAACTTTTATTGCTAACAGCACATTTTTAAATGGGTTATTCAACCCATCACCTCTTTGGTTGGCAGTACGTGTCATTGGTGGCATTGCGGTAGTAATGACTTACTTTCAAATTGGACCAAAAGCCATTTGGGAAGGCAACACTGGTGGTTTAGTGCTCGAAGGCTTGTTACCAACGCTATTCTCTGTGTTTATTTTTGCTGGTCTACTACTCCCACTACTACTTAACTTCGGCTTGTTAGAGTTGTTTGGTACATTGCTGTCAAAAGTAATGCGTCCAATATTCAACCTTCCTGGTCGTAGCGCGATTGACTGTATGGCTTCTTGGTTGGGTGATGGCAGTGTTGGTATCTTGCTTACCAGTAAACAATACGAAAACAAGTTTTATACCGAGCGTGAAGCTGCCGTTGTTGGTACAACCTTCTCTGCCGTATCGATTACGTTTAGTTTGGTGGTAATAGCGCAAGTTGAGCTTGAACATATGTTCCTGCCATTTTACGCAGCGATCTGTTTAGCTGGTTTCGTTGCTGCAGTGATCATCCCTCGCCTACCACCACTAAGCTACAAGAAAGACACCTTTATTGATGGTACGTCTCCTGCACACGATGCTGATGCCATTCCTATGGGGCACTCTAGCTTTACTTGGGGTTTGGAGCTTGCTTTAGAAAAAGCAGGAAGAGTGAAATCAATTAAGACGATTCTGACTGAAGGCGTTCATAATGCAGTAGATATGGTTTTTGGTGTGCTGCCTGTCGTGATGGGTCTTGGTACTGTGGCATTGGTTATCGCGGAATACACGTCAGTATTTACATTCCTAGGGCAGCCTTTTATTCCATACCTAGAGCTATTAGGCGTACCGGAAGCGACTGAAGCATCAAAAACGATTGTGGTTGGTTTTGCCGATATGTTCATCCCGTCTATTCTTGCTGCGTCGATTGAAAGTGAGATGACTCGTTTTGTTATTGCGGCTATGTCTGTTACTCAACTGATTTACATGTCAGAAGTGGGAGCGCTGCTACTTGGTAGCCGTATTCCAGTAAACATTTTTGAGCTGTTTGCTATCTTTGTTCTACGTACACTGATCACCCTACCTGTGATTGCTGGTGTGGCGCACTTAATCTTCTAAGTGGCACCTTGTTAAACAACAAATATACAAAAGGCTGCCAGTGGTGAATTGGCAGCCTTTTTAGTATCTAACGATCATCCCATCTTGAAATAGATTTAACCGATTACTTACGCGGTTTAATTGATCGGTAAGCCACGTCAGTTAGATAGTCATTCAAGCGATGTGAAGCTGCCACAGCCTCTTCTGCATCGGTATGGCTAACCGCTCTTAGTACTGCGGCATGTAAAGACGATGCTTCAACTAAGTCTGAGTCCATATTCTTAAATGCAAACCAAAAACGACGTGATAGACCCTGCAATGGAGCCATGGCTAATTGCAGGTACTCATTGCTCGCCGCTTTTACTAATACATTATGGATGTCTTTTAATAGTGAAGCATAGAGTTGATCATCACCGTTCTCGGCACATACTTCTAATTGTTCAGCTAAAGAAAGCATCTGTTGTTTCTCATCAACACTGGCACGCGAAGCTGCGTAGTTAACACACAGCGCTTCGATATCTCGACGAACTTCTAAAATTTTCAGTTGGCTTTCTACCGAAATTATCGGGATCTGAATACCTCTCCGAGGGTGAATTTCCACCATACATTCATAAGCAAGTCTTTGCAGAGCCTCACGTACTGGTGTTCGCCCTAGCTCCAACTCTTCAGATAACTGTTTTTCACTCACCATACTCCCTGGTTCTAATTCACGGAAGATGATCATTTTCTCAAGCTTGCTGTATGCAACCTCAGTCTTATTGATAGCGATAGCGCTCATGTACGTCCTTTTCCTTTTTCCAATCTTTTAGTGAGCAAGGTCACGTTAAGAACTAATGCTATTGTACCAGAAAATAATTTGGGAATATATTAAAAGCATACAACTGATATATCAGATGAACATCAGTTATCTATTAGTGAGGTAAGAATGAAATCTTGGAACATTATCCGTCGTTATGAAAGCACACCCGATCTACCTGTATTAGCAGAAGTAGAAGTGCTAGTCATCGGTGGTGGTCCTGCTGGTGTTGCAGCAGCGGAAAGCGCTGGACGCCTTGGTAAAGACACTTGGCTAATTGAAAAGTACGGCTTTTGTGGTGGTGCTGCGGTAGCAGGACTATCAGGCACTATCTGTGGCATGTATATGGCGACAGAGAAAGAAAACCCACAACCTGAACAAGTGGTATACGGCTTCACCGAGCGTTTTCGTCAAGCACTAGAAAGTAAAGGTGGCGTTACCGCTCCACAACTTTATGGTAAAACGTTCACCGTAACGCACGACCCTCTAGTATGGCGTGAAGTTGCGGATGACTTCCTTGAAGAAGCTGGCGTAAAAACTCTATTCCATACCGCTGTTACTGGCGTAATCATGGATGGTGATGCATTCAAAGGCGTGATCGTTGAATCTAACGCAGGTCAAAGCATCATCTTGAGTAAAATGATCATCGACGCATCTGGTGATGCAGCCGTGATTGCTCGCGCTGGCATGGATTACTACTTCGGCGATAACGGTCGTATTCAAAACCCAACTATGTTCTTCCGTTTCGGCGGTGTAGACATGGATAAGTACCTTGAGTACTACGGTGAAGACACGATTTGCCCGCCAAAAGTAACCGAGAACATTCTGGCTGCGAACAAAGCAGGTAATTACGATTTACCTCGCCACAAAATTTGGATATTCCCTACGACTCGCGCTAACGAGTTGATGGTGAACGCGACACGTTTGGCCGGTCAAGATGGCCGTATTCTGAACGTGATTGATCCTGAAGATTTCACTGAAGCTGAAGTGTTTGGTCGTCGCCAAGTACGTGAGTATGCGCGCTTCCTAAATGAATTCGTTCCGGGCTGTGAAGATGCTTTCGTGGTTGATACAGGTGTTGAAGTCGGTATCCGTCAAACACGCTCAATCGTTGGTGTTGAAACACTGACAAACGAAGACGTAGTGAACTGCCGTAAGCGCGAAGACGGCATTTGCCGCACACCATGGCCTATCGAGCTTCACTCAGGTGACAAGCCAAAACTGCACTGGCTATTAGACGATTATTACGACATTCCATTCCACACTTTAGTACCTGTAATTGGCGAAAACATTATCGTCGCGGGTCGTTGCTTGAGCGCAGAACACGAAGCTTTGGCTTCTGCTCGTGTAACAGCACAGTGTTTTGAATTAGGTCACGCTGCCGGTGTTGCAGCAGTACAAGCAATAGATAAAAATTCGGCGATTCGCGACCTAAACGTTGCACAAATTCGCGCCACCATGATTGAAAATGGCTCACGCCTGTAAGGATTAAGAATATGAATGATGTAAAAATTAAACGCGTCGAACTTTATGCGGTAGCTGACCGCGAAGCGGCACCTGTGCCATGGGCAGATAACCAAGAACCTCTGCTATACACGAACAACATCGTACGTATTATCTGTGATGATGGTACTGAAGGTGCGGGCGCGACTATCAGTTACACTGAGAACGATTTCGACCGTTGTATCATTGAATCACTTCGTACTGTTGTTCCTGGTCTTATTGGTAAAAACCCTCTAGCAACACAAGAGCTATACAACTGGCTACAATCTCGTTGTACTTGGGGCGGTCTTCCTGCGAAATCTCCTATCGACATCGCAGCGTGGGATATCAAAGCGAAAAAAGCAGGCATGCCTTTGTACATGCTATTGGGTGGCGCGCGTGAAAAAATGCTGTCTTACGCATCAACGCCAATGTTCGACACTGTAGAAGAGTACTTCCCGTACCTAGACGACTGTATCGAACACGGCTTTACAGCCATCAAACTTCATTGCTACTGCGTATACGCAAAAGACGTCGCGTTAGTTGATGCTGTACAAGCTCGTTACGGTAAAACAGGCATTCGTTTCATGCTTGATACTGCAACCTTCTACACGCCTGAGCAAGCAATGGCGATGGCAAAACGTCTAGAAAGTTACAACTGGGAATGGTTCGAAGCTCCAGTCTCTGACTACGACTACAACACTTACAAGCGTCTAGTTGATCACACAAATCTTGAGATTTCAAGCCACGGTAACTGCTTGCTTACATTGCAAGAAGTAACGTACGCGCTTTCACAAAACATGTGGTCTGACGTTCGCCAAGACGCAACAGTTTGTGGTGGTATTACGCCATTGAACAAATGTTTCCACATTGCAGAAGGTTTCTCAAAGAACCTTGAAATCCAATCAATGGGTTACACACTAACGCAAGCAGCAAACCTACATGTAGCACTTGCGCACAACAACTGTAAGTTCTTCGAACAGTTCTACCCATACGATGATTTCGAACTAGCGTCGAAAACAGTCATTCGTACAGACAAAGAAGGCTTTGTTCACGCTCCTAAAGGCAACGGACTAGGTGTCGAGATGGATTGGGACAAAGTGAAAGAAATGTCTGTGGCATCTTACGTTTTTGAATAATCGTATGCCAAGAAACAAAAATAATTAAGTACAGAGACAGCAAAGTCTGACACCTCTTCCTACATTGCTCTTCCCTTCACGCTCTTACCAATTAAAGAGTGGAAGGGAAGACAAAAAATGATGTCAGTAGTCACTAAAACGCCGTCCGAGTATTCGCAAAATTAGACAATATTGGAAAGTCACAAAATGAAATTGAATACTTCAGAAATCGACTGGAAACTCACCTTTGGCAGCTTTGGATTCGTTCTGCTTCTAGGTGTAGTTGCCGTGCTATTCCCAGAGACTGTGAAAAGCACAATGAGTGCCATGCTAGACTTTACCGTGATTAACTTCGGTTCAGGTTTCCTTTGGTACACCATGTTTGCTACAGGCGCACTTTTATACATCGCATTCTCGAAATACGGTGATATCCGTATGGGCGATAGCAAGCCAAAATTCACTAAATTCCAGCTATTTGCAATGGCACTGTCTGCTGGTATGGGCGCAAGTACTATGTACTGGGGCTTTATTGAAGCGGTTTACTACTTCATGGACCCACAATTTGGCATCACTGATAAAGCAATGGCTATGGAATACGCGTCAGCGTACAACATGTTCCATTGGGGTGCTGCTGGCTGGTTTATCTACCTAATCGTTGCTATTCCATTTGCAGTTGTATTCTATCTAAAAGGTAGCCGTCGCATGAGCTTAAGTGGTGTTATCAACGCACTATTTAACGACCGCCTGCCAGGTTGGGCACAAAAGTTCATCGACCTACTATTCATCATCACGACTCTAGCAGCAACGGCACTAACGCTAGGTCTTGGTATTCCAATGATTTCATCAAATCTAGCAAGCTTAACTGGTATTCCTGATAACCTAATGCTCGGTATAGGCGTTATCCTTGGTCTATCGGTTATTTTCTCTATGAGTTCATACATCGGTATCGAAAAAGGTATGGCTCGTCTATCAAGCGCAACAATCTACATCTGTGCGGCGTTTGTAGGCATCATCTTCATCATCGGTCCTTCTGCACTGATCATGAACAACCTAACCAACGGTGTTGGTGTGATGTTATCGGAATACATCCGTATGAGCACCAACACTGACCCGTTTGGTACCACACTATTCCCACAATATTGGACTGTGTTCTTCCTAGCAAACTGGATCTCTTACTCTCCTGGTGTAGGTGTATTCATCACTAAGATCATCCAAGGTCAAAAACTACGTGACGTTATCCTAATCCTAGTTATCGGCGGCACAATGGGTTCTGCGGTTATCTTTGGTGTGTGTGGTACGTTCTCTATGGATCTGATCAACACTGGCGTTATCGATGGCGTTAAACTGATTGGTGAAGGTCAACCGACTGAACTTGTAAAACAGATCTTTAACTCAACATCTATCCCAATGGTGCTAACTGCGATTTACTTAGTGACTATGATTCTGTTCACGGTAACAACTCTAGATGGTACGTCTTACTCTCTAGCGGGTATCGCGACTAAGCAACTTGATGATGAAGCGAACGTAAACCCTATGTTCCGTCTGTTCTGGTGTCTACTACTGACTGCTCTGCCAATCATCTTCTTGCTGATCAATGCCGACCTGAACATTCTGAAAGCGTTCCCAGTACTAATTATCGTATTGATTGTTCCTGTGTTCTTTGTTGCAGCGGTGAAAACTCTGCAATACCTAAAACTGAACTACAACTCAATCATGGCTCATCAACTTGAGCAAGATAAGCTGCTAGGTCTTGATACTGAAGAAGTTCAAGCTGAAACAGCAACGCAAAAACCAGCTATCCAAGCATAAGTTTGAAGTAGTTGGGTAATAGAAATAAGTCATAAGTACAAGGCACCGCAATGCGGTGCCTTTTTTTGTTTCGTCATCAGGTAACATCATAAAAATCGGCAAGTTAGTGCCATAAAAAAAGGTCACCTCTTGGTGACCTTTCTCATTTAATCAATTTTTACTCGTCGTCTACCTTTGGCGCGACTTTCTTCTTCGGAATAAAGACAGCATCACCAACTGCGACATGTTGGTAGAAGCTCTTATCGCGCTTAACCGGTTTCTTCGCCACTTTCTTCGCTGGTTGCTTATCTTTATTGCGGTAATCTGTCTTACCTTTTTGCACAGCAGGCTTAGGCGGTTTAATACCCTTAAACTTACCTTTTAGACCTTCCAAAGTTGAGAACGTCAGATCTTGCTGCAAGTAGGTTTCAACACGTTTAAAGCTATCCCAGTCTTTCGGACCAACCAGTGATACTGCATCGCCTTTGTTACCAGCACGGCCAGTACGACCAACTCGGTGTACATATTCTTCAGTATGCTTTGGCATATCAAAGTTGACCACGTGCGTTACGTTGGCAATATCCAAACCACGGGAGGCAATATCGGTCGTCACTAGGATCTTAAATACTGCGCGCTCAAACTGGCTCATAATGGTGTTGCGTTGTGTTTGAGTTAAGCCACCACTTAGTGCGACAGCTTTGAGTTTTTGCTCATTCAACTTCACCGTTAGGCGCTCGGTATCAGCACGAGTCGCGGTAAAGATAATCAGCTGACGATAGTTCGCTTCTTCTAAGATACGATCTAGAATTGCTTCTTTGTGATCAAGGTGGTCACAAAGGTAGAATTTCTGCGTGATGTCTTGGTGCTCTTGGTTACCAACACCAATCGCGATGCGTTTTGGTGAGTCTTGCATCTCTGCGGCAATCTCATTCATTTCTGCGTGATCAAGCGTTGCTGAGAACATCAACGTTTGACGACGACGGTGTTTAGCCGCCTTATGAATACGACGAAGCTCAGGTGCAAAACCAAGATCAAGCATACGGTCCGCTTCATCCAAGATCAGAGTTTCTAAGCCATCAAGGAAAAGAGATTTGTGCTCAAGATGATCCGCTAGACGTCCTGGTGTTGCCACAATGAATTTAGGGTAACGGCGTAGCGCTTTTTGTTGATCGTTAAAGTTTTCACCACCAACAACCAAGGTCGCGTCGTAGCTCAAGCCACCTAACATAGCGCGTAGTTCGCCATACACTTGCTTAGCCAACTCACGCGTTGGTGCCAAAATCAAACCGCGAGGATCTTTTGCTGAGAACGCTTTACTCTTAAGCGACTTGTGAAGCATAGGCAACACAAACGCCAAGGTTTTACCTGAACCAGTTTTAGATGAAGCAAGCAAATCTTTTCCCGCAATAGCTACTGGAATAGCTTGTCGCTGGATGTCTGTCGGCTTCTTAAATGCATAGTGGTTCACGGTTTTTAGTAAGCGATTATCTAAGCCTAAATCTTTAAACTGCAAAGTCTTCTCCAAGGTCAGTTTTGGCACGATGCCATCAATAATAATTAAACACGACATAATAACTCGAAAGAGAGCAAAATGGATAGAGATCACAGAAAATATTCGTACTGTTCCTTGACGAAATCGTGAACAGTAACTCGTAATTTTAGTACGTATTCGAATCAGACGTACAAATATAGGCTAAATTCTTGGATTATTATGACTTTCTCATACTGTGTAAATTGTATATTCCGAGCTACACTATGTTTGTTACTATACATTTATAGGTATAGGACATTAATGATACTTACAAATGCAAGGAGTTCATCCATGAACAAAATGTTTATCGCAGCTGCAGCGACTTCAGTTCTTCTATTAGCTGGTTGTGCATCTGGTCCAGACGAAGCAACAACTGCACAACTTGACGAACTAAGCAATCAAGTAAGTCAACTAAGCCAAGATGTAAACGCTCTAAAATCTGACGTACAAAAATCGGGTAGCGCAGCAATGGCTGCACAAGAAGAAGCAGCACGCGCTAACGAACGTATCGACAACATCGCTCAGTCTTACACTAAGTAAGCGTAGCCTTGCTGTTCAGTTGCGTTCAAGTTGCGATGGCTACTGGATTGCATTGGACTCATTAATGAGCTCAACATTAAATCCGATATCGAGTGATATCGGATTTTTTATACCAAAAACTACAGAAATAAGTCTACCCTGACAGGCAATGTTGGTAACCGCTCTACCAAATAGAAATGTCTTGTTCAACTAGTGAAACTCAACACTATCTATCTTCGCGTAGTTTTTACTAAACCGAACGGCACTATACCTCTCCCCATCGTTATATCTCATCACGTAATAAAGTGGGTCTGATAACAACTGGAATGACATTTTCTGATAGTTAAAGCCGTTCATTTCGAGAGGAATAAAACGATAATCTGGATAAGAGATCAAATAAACTTTGCTCTTATCCGAAATGGCATAGCCGTAAAACTTCTTATGACGATTCTCAGAAACCTGAATATAAACAACGCGACCTATCTCTTGAGGTAGCGGAACCGAATTCAAATGAACGATATTGTCAGCGCGATTCAAGTTAAATAGTTGACCACTATCGTCTTGAATAAAATAACCCCAGTCGAATGGCTTCATACTGGTTGTCTTTCCCCAGACCTCTCGCACCGGAAACACCATCCCTTCTTTCTGGAGCAGTTTATTGACTTCTTCTGCCAATGGTTTATTCGGTTTGCTCGTTTCTGCTGCGTAAACTTCCATACGATTGGACTTCAGTGACAAAGCATTTTCAGGGAAAGGAATCGAGCCTTTGTGGCTGATTGGGTTAAAAAACGGATAGAGAGTGACCTCTGGGTGCTTTAGACGGGAGGGATCATATTGAAGGCTCATTCTTGAGCGACGAATTTGTCCTTTATCATAGATTTCTCCTGCCACAGTAACTGGCAGTTTTCCTTGCATCGCCAAGTTTTTCCAGTAAACAAATGGAAGAGATTCCTCAAACTGAGTCTTGTCTAGTTTTTTCTCTGATGTGCCATAAAAAAAAGTATGGTTAGCCCCATTTTTCTGATACACAAAATCGTTCAAGATCGCCGAGTAAAACACATAAAACTTTGTATGAGAAACGGCGTACTCGCCGTAAAGTCGCGCGCCAGATACGCCAGCAAGTAAAAGTGCAACCAATGGGATACTGGCAATAAAAGCTTTGCTTTCTATTCTTCTGGTTTTTACGCTTAGGAAACTGTCCATTACAGGGAAAAGAAGCCACACGAGAATGAGTAACCAGCCAAGGTCCACTATTTGGTACTGTTCTTGTAACAGCACAAACGTTGCCAGTGCAGCGACGACAAACTTAATACTTTTACGACGCCAATCATTTTCGACAATCACGGCGGCTAAACCGAGGTAAAGGCTCAGCGCTGGAAGCTGCCCAAACAACATGTCCTTTAGGCTGACTTGTACAATATCGCTCGGATAAAACTGGCTGAAGATCAATACGACTGAAGCACCGAGCAACGCGTTGACGACCAGAATGACTGCGCTGCCCGCGAGAATGTGAGCCAGCACAATTTTGCCCAGCGATACTGGCAGATGGGTGAGTATTCGAACTTTATTGCCCATCACTTCCGGAACGAACTGACACGTAGCAACAATCGCCCCTATTAGGACAAAGCAGTAAAGCAGCCAGCTGTAAGGCTTGTCTCCAAGATGTGTGAATCTGTACCACATCATCGATTCAGGTTCGATATTGGCGTACTGCCCCGCTAGATCTAACCAGAAGTATCCCCCCAAAATCAGCGCGAATACTACCAGCGCGAATACATATCTCTTTAGCTTGAACCACTCTTTCCGATAAATGGCATTTACGCTCATCAGTACTTACCTACATAACCTAAAAAACGTTCTTCAAACGTCATAGGAATCTCTTTAAGTGCGAAACCCAGCCTTTGTTCAACCTCACTTCGCTGATTGAATGAGTACAGCAGCTGTTTTCCCCGGCGTTCTTCTTTACGGTGAACGAGCGATGAGTCGATTACTTTTGTCAGTTCTTCAGTGGAGTAGCAGCGAAAGGTTTCATTAAAATGGTTCATGCTGCTTTGGTACACTGTTGTTGCTCGGTCTACAATCGCAATCTGATCAACTAGGCTTTCCAAATCATTCATCACATGCGTCGTGATCAGAACTGTTTTTTCTGTGCCGTCGAGATAATCTCTCAAATAGTCAACAAACAGCCTGCGGTAGCCAGCGTCTAACCCCATTGAGTAGTCATCAAGAATAAGTAAATCGGCATCTTGAGCCAGCAGTAGACCAAGAATAACCTGAGACTTTTGACCAAATGATAGTGAAGAAAGCGGCTGGTGCATGCTGATGTCCATAAGATCAATCAAGTCTTGAAAGAACCTCTTCTGCCACTTGGGATAAAACGATGAGAAAAATGTTTCAACCTGCTCGATACTCATGGTGTCATAACAGATAAAACCTTCATAAAGCAGTGCGATTCGAGCGCGGGTTGCTGGGGTTAGATGATTAGCGTGTTCACCAAAAATCAAACACTCCCCTTTTTGTGGTTTGAGGTACCCCATAAGTAAGTTGATTAAAGTTGATTTACCTACCCCATTTTTACCCAGCAAACCAAATATTGTCCCCGGTTCAATCTCTAGATTTAAGCCTTGGTAAATCTGTTTTGAACCGTAACGATGATGCAAATTGGATATAGTGATCACCGCGTTACTATTCACTGCGTTCATACTTACTCCGATATGTCTTTCCCATCAATATGGACGACATGCCCTTCGCCACCATTAAGTACGACAGTAAATCGACTGGCTGGTTTCTCGAAATAAACCTCACCGAATTCATCCAGTTTTGCTCGCATGACAACGCTACCATTCTGCTCAATACGGAATTCTATTCCCTCGGCACTGGCACCATCACTAAAGCCCCCTTCGCAGGTTACATAGCCATTGCCTTCATCGTAACAGGACATGAGTGCAGTATGAGCCAGAGCATGACCAGACAAAATGGCAACTAGTGCACCAAAAATTAAGCCTCGCTTTTTCACAAATTTCCCCTTAAAAAAATAAAAAGTAATTCTGTTAAACAAACAAAGCTGGCAAAAGCCAGCTTTGTTTCGATTACTACTGAATTAATTCAGACCAGTAATTCAGACCAGTTAAAGGTCTTGAACTTCAATCCAAAGTACCGCATCTTGAGAAAGCTCTTTACCCTTGAATTCAGTATCAGGACCAGAACCTAAACAAGCGAAGCCCCACTTGCCTGCAGTAGGAACACCAAAAGTGAACATACCGTTATCATCTGTCACTGCAACTAGAGCTGAAGCTGGTGTTTCACGGTGTTTATCTTTACCAAATGAATTTGCTTTCGTATCAATATCCGTGTTTATAAACTCAATTTCACATTCAACACCTGATTTTGGCTTGCCTTCAGATAGCAATTGACCAGTGAATGTGCTGCCTTTCAGGATCTGATATGGCTTGTTCTTTGGTACAATCTCAGTTTTTAGACCAACTGGTGCATCCCAACCCGTTGGTAAACCACCTTTGTTGATATAACGCTTAGTGATTTGCTGGATGTAAATATCTTCACCACCTTCATAGTAAGGAGCTGGTACAAGACCAAAGATATAGTCACCGTTACGGCGCGCTTTGTATTCAACTTGGTAAGCGTCTGCTTTGTTATCGTGACCACTCCACGTGATCTTCTTCAGGTCTTTAAGAAGATCTGTCTTCTTATCTTTAAACATAACAAAGAATTTTTCTGGCTGACCCATGTCCATAACATGACCATTGTCCATTGGGTGACCAAAAACCAGTTTCATATCCAAAGTGGTTGGATTTTCTAACTGAGACGTTGGCGTATACATCAGTTGGAAGTGGGCTTGAGAAGCTGCGGAAAGAGTAAGGGCTACCGCACCTGCTACTAATGTTGCTTTTTTCATTATATATTCCCTGAAAGTATCAAATTTCTAATTATTCAACGATGTCCTTGCCTTCAACCTCGATTGAATGACCTGGTCCAGCGTTAAACATAACTTTGTAGTCAACCGATGGTTTTTGGAACTCAAGTTCACCATCGTCGTTCATTTCACTCTTAATCAGTTCCTTTCCTGTTGCATCAAGCACCAGAACTTCAACACCCGCAGCAGATGAACCGTCTGAGAAGCCACCTTCACACAAGATGGTATTGTCACCGAAGTCATAGCATGAAAATAACGGAGTATGTGCCATCGCAATACCCGGTAGCAGTGCGCTTAGCACCAAAATCAGCGTTACTTTTTTCATTGTTTTACCCTATTAGATTTATCTAATACTCAATTCATCCCGCCTAAACTGGCAGATGAGTTTGGAAAATAGCCTAAGCTATCAACAGCTTAATTTAAAGTGATAGTTATTATCATTTGTATTTATATTGATCTAAGTCAGGTTAATGCTAATCATTGCGATTACGACTTTTTCTACCACTTTATAGGTAGTAGTATATCTGGCTAATATCCACGCAATTGGTCTTCCAAAGATGAGAATCTCTCTTAGCAACTTAATTCCCGGAAACAAAGCTGTGATCGTTTCTCACCAATCACAGGGGGCAATCAGACAACGTTTGTTGGATTTAGGGCTGATACCAGAAATGGAAGTGGAATTTGTCCGTTACGCTCCAATGGGTGATCCCATCGAGATCAGAGTTGGCTTAACCAATATCGTCATCCGTAAAACAGAAGCGGACACCGTAACGGTTGAAGTCGCACAATAAAAAATAAAAAAATAGTCGAGTACTTCAGGAACGCAATGATGCAACGTAAGAAAATCCTGCTAGCCGGACAACAGAATGCTGGCAAATCAACCATATTCAATATGCTCACCGGTGCAAGGCAGCACGTCGCTAACTACCCTGGTGTTACCGTTGACAAAAAAACCGGCTACTTTTCCGACAAAACTGGTTCTTACCAGCTCATTGATCTGCCAGGGACTTATAGCCTTACCAGTTTTTCTCTTGAAGAGCGCGTCGCGCGCAAGGCATTGAGAGAAGAAAGTGCTGACGTTGTTTTAAATGTAATGGATGCCGCAAACATTAACCGCTCCCTACACCTGACTCTACAATTGCTCGAGCTCGAACTTCCGGTTGCTATCGCTCTTAACATGATGGATGTTGCCAAAAAAGAAGGTATACAGATTGATGCGGATAAACTCTCCAGTGCACTCGGTGTTCCGGCGGTTGAATGTATTGGTCGCTTAGGCAAAGGTATCGAAGGTATATCTCAAGCTATTCTTTCAGCAGCTCCAAGCCATTTCACTATCTCCTACCCTAAGCTTGAAGATGCAATCTCAGTGCTAAGCGAGCAGTTTGCTGACTTACACCTAGAAAATATGCCTGCTTCTCGATGGATGGCATTACGACTGTTAGAAAATGATCAAGAAACGCTAGAGTGGCTAAAATCAAACGTGTCAGCTCAAACAATGAATGACATCCGCGCATTCATTACAGATCAGCAAAATAGAGCCAGACAAGATCTCAACACCGATATTAACGACTACATCGTGGCTCAGCGTCAATTAGCTGTTTCTCTCCTATTGAATCAATGCGTTGTTTTTGAACAAAAAAATCCAGAACACAAAACATTTACTCAGAAAATAGATCGCTTAGTCCTCAATAAATTCGGTGCACCGTTTTTTCTCATTGCGACCGTCTTTGTCATCTACCAAAGCTCTATCGTCTATGGTTACGAGCTGACTAACTACTGGTGGCCTTATCTCGCGTCTTTTAGGGAAGTTGTCGCAGGCTTGTTACCCGATGCGGGCTTCTTATATGATCCTTACGTCCGCTCGCTCGGGCTTTGGGTGATCGATTCAGCAAACACATTGCTCAACTACATCCCCATTTTCCTGATTCTATTTGCCTTAATCGCGATCTTGGAAGACTCCGGTTATATGGCGCGCATTGCCTTTATCTCAGATAAAGTGCTGCATAAGTTTGGTTTACATGGACAAAGTACGCTTCCGATGATCCTCGCTGGTGTGTTTGCCGGTGGATGTGCCGTGCCCGGAGTAATGGCCACTAAAGGTATCCCCGACAACCGAGCGAGACTTGCGACAATATTAACCGTTCCATACATGAACTGTTTAGCTAAGATCCCTCTATATACCTTGCTTCTGAGTATCTTTTTTGTCGAAGATAAGTCTCTGATGACCTTTTACATCTCGACGATTAGTATTATATCTGCCCTTCTGGTTGCCAAATTATTAACCAAAACAGTATTACGAAAAACAGAAACAGCGCCATTTGTTATGGAGTTACCTCGCTACAATATTCCCACTATTCGCAGTGTCATCACGCGTTCGTTAGAGCGAACTTGGATGTATGTTCGCAAAGTCGGTACCATTGTTATTGCAGTTTCAACTGTCATTTTCGTGTTACTTCAATTTCCTGGCGTTCCTGAAGATCAACAAATTGTCTTTCAAAAAAATGCAGAGCAAGCCGTCACTAAATTCGAAAAATCCATCAGCAAAACAAGTTATGCTGGAACATTTGATGAAAGCTCATTGCCTGCCTTAGTCAACTTCTACACTGACTTTAAACGCGCAAAACTAAATGCTAAGGGCGCAGCCGCATCTAAGAAAGTTGGAGAGAAATTCAAAGAACGCAATAGCGAGTTCTATACTGTGATTGCCCCACCGAAAGGTAATAAAGATGCAAAAACAGTCAGCCGCGCGCTTCGAAAACTCTCTTCTGCACGGAAGAAGATCCGCCGAGAAATGAAAGAAACTCGCCTAGAAGCCTCTTTATTGGGTAGCTTCGGTCGTTCGCTTGAACCCGTCACTCAATATGCTGGGTTTGACTGGAAGATCAACGTGGCGCTTTTCTCTTCGTTTGCCGCTCGTGAAAGTAGCGTTGCAACACTTGGGGTATTGTTCCAGCAAGATGAAGACAGCAACCAAAAACTCGAAGATCGTATGAGTGATTCTGCAGAGCTCGCTGGGCATGGCGAGATCGCAGCCGTTGCTTTAATTCTGTTCTTTATTCTTTACCCACCATGTCTTGCTACTGTGATGATAATCAAAGTTCAGACAGGGGAGTACAAATGGATGCTGCTTTCAATCTTCCTACCAACTCTGATTGGTTTTACCGCAGCGACAATCGTTTACTCTGTGGGTACTCACTTTAACTTAGCTGGTATAACCGTGATGTCATTTGCGTACTTTGGTGCCCTCGCGTTGCTTCTGCTTCTCGGCTTCAAAGATTGGATAAAGCGCAAGATGCTGCCAGACGAAATTCCGATTAAAAACATTAGGTAATGGTATGTACGAACAGACATTTAATTTCTGGGATATTGCCATCGTCACGCTAATCGTGAGTGGCACGGCGTATTTTCTCTATCGTAAGCTGTTTAAGAAGAAAGGAGCTTGTGGTTCAGGTTGCGGCTCCTGCTCCAGTTCAATAAAAAAGAAGTAAACAAATAGCTTGTTCCAAGGTTTACTCGGTTTGTGGGTAAACCTTGGGAAGATAAACCCCAGCAAGAAGATGGGGCTTCGATAGTTTGAACAGTAAAAGCGGAAGGTTCTAACCTTTAAGGGATTTGATCAGCACAGATGTATCCATTCGCCCTAAGCCTTGCTGCTGAAGTTGTTGGTACTGCTGGTCAACATTCTTAGTTAAAGGCAGATCTAAACCGACGCGATCCGCTTCTTCTAAACAAAATCCTAAATCTTTTCGCATCCAATCAATCGCAAAACCAAAATCAAACTTGTCTTGTGCCATTGTCACTGCGCGGTTTTCCATTTGCCACGAACCGGCAGCACCATGTTTGAGTGTTTCAACAACTTGCTCAATATCCAAACCTGATTTTTGCGCCAGAAGAATCGCCTCACTCAAGCCTTGAAGGACACCCGCAATACATACTTGATTGACCATTTTGCAGCGCTGACCTTGACCATTCGCTCCCAGCAAGGTGATTTGTTTGGCATACACATCCATCACTGACGAGACTTTATCAAAGGTTGCTTGCTCGCCACCACACATGATTGTGAGCACGCCATTTTCTGCCCCAGCTTGGCCACCAGAGACAGGGGCATCAATAAAGGAGTTGCCCTGATTTTCGACTGCCTCAGCAAGTTCAACCGCTAAATTGGCGGATGTTGTGGTGTGATCAACAAGAATCGCGTCCGACGTTAAGCCTGCCAGCACGCCCTCCTCATCATAGATGACATTGCGGACATCATTGTCATTACCAACACAAACGAAAACTATATCAGCCCCTTCAACTGCCTGTTTTGGTGTTTGGCAAGCAACACCTTGATACTCCGCTTGCCACTGCTCTGCTTTAGAGAACGTGCGGTTATAAACTCGTGTAATGTAGCCGGCTTTGCTCAAGTAGCCCGCCATTGGGTAACCCATTACCCCTAAGCCAATAAAAGCGACTGTTTTACTTTCCATGTTCCACTCCATTTATTGTTGTCAATTTTAGTGTACCAAACTGAGAATTTTCACTTACGATTTTTTCAATATTTCATTCAGTTAGTCAGTACTTTTATGTCAGAATGAATCACAACTCTATTCCTTGTTTATACCCTAATGAACTTTAAAGCCGCAATATTTGATATGGATGGTTTGCTACTTGATACCGAGCGTTTGTGCATGCGTATTTTCAAGCAAGCCTGCGAAACATTAAACCTGCCCTTTCACAAGGACACCTATTTATCTATCATTGGTCGCAATGCTGCAGGTATAGAAACTATTCTGCACAATGCTTATGGCGATGACTTACCGAAACTGCATCAAGAGTGGCAGCTAAACTATAATGCCATCACCCACTATCAAGCCATCGCGCTAAAAGATGGCGTTGTAGAGCTACTACAGTGGCTAAAAGCCAACAACATCCCTATTTCTGTTGCCACCTCTACGCACAAAGATCTCGCTAAGATAAAACTCAAACTGGCTGGTATTGATGGCTACTTTGATAACCTTACTTGTGGGTGTGAAGTGTCTAACGGTAAACCGGATCCGGAAATTTACCTGCTTGCAGCAAGCCGATTAGGCATTGAGCCTCGTGATTGTCTCGCTTTTGAAGATTCTAACAATGGTGTTATTGCTGCGGTTTCTGCAAGTATGCAGACATTTCAGATTCCTGACTTGGTTACACCGAGCGATGAAATTATAGCGCTCGGTCATGACATCCAACCTTCACTCCACCATGTGCTTCAAAGTCTTAAATCTCAGTAATATTATTTGAGCCTCTATACTACTTGAGGCTCAACTCTTCTATCGCTATCACGTCTAATTATCCATACAAGCTTAAGGGTTGTCATTACCCTCACATTAATTGATAATAATTATCATTACGAACTGTATTGCCTATCAATGAGATGCTTATGGAACCATTGCAACCTGTTTACAACGCATACTTTAAGTCCCAAGACCGCTTTGTTAACCATCGCGCTCCCGATGGTTTCGAACCAGACATTATCTACGAGTATATCCATTGGTCGATGACGCTTGCTTCCTACTACGAAGAGGGCGCTGAAAATGAAAGCATCTTACTGTACGAGTTGTTCCTTCGCCGACTCTATTTTCACTTGCTTGACGCCATGCAAAACCCATCGCATAGCCGAATATTCCGCCGAGTTTGCCTTGATTCCATTCACGCCCCCCTGCTTTGTCTTAAACGTTACTATTATCAGTGGGATGATGGCGACATTAAATTTCTTGCTTTACAACAACAATTGAGGCACCTCCAGGCGCCACATGACGAGTAAAAGGACCTTCTATGACTCAACAATTTAGAATTGAAACGGACAGCATGGGTGAAGTTAAAGTGCCGACAATTGCTTTGTATCAAGCCCAAACTCAACGCGCGAACGACAACTTTCACTTCAGCCAGCACAAAATGCCTATCGCATTTATCCAAGCGCTTGCCTACATAAAACAGACTGCAGCGATAACAAACGCTCAGCTAGGTTTACTTGAGGGTGACATTGCTGCCGCCATTAGCGATGCAGCGCAAAGCATTATTGATGGCCATCATTTAGATCATTTTCCTATCGATGTCTTTCAGACTGGATCCGGAACGAGTTCAAACATGAACGCCAATGAGGTCATCGCCACGCTCGCCAGCACCCAACTAGGCACAATTGTAAATCCTAATGATCACGTCAATATGGGGCAAAGTAGCAATGACGTCATCCCTACCGCTATTCAAGTGAGCTCTGCCCTCTCAATTCAACATAACTTGCTGCCCGCTCTCGAACACTTAATCAAAAGTCTAGAAAACAAACGTCAGCAAGTTGGACAACAAGTGAAAACTGGTAGAACTCACCTTATGGATGCGATGCCTATCACCTTTGATCAAGAACTAGGTGGGTGGCAATATCAAATTGAACATGCTAAGCAAGCAATTGAACACAGTGTTAAGGCTGTTCAAGCGCTCGCTCAAGGTGGCACGGCTGTCGGTACTGGCATCAACGCTGATCCTCGTTTTGCGAGCGCATTTGCTGATAACCTTGCCCAAGTAACTCGGAGTGATTTTTCTGTTAGTGACAATTTCTTTTTCAGCTTAAGCAGCCAAGATGCCATTGTTGCTTTGTCTGGTGCCTTAAAAACCAACGCAGTCGCGATTATGAAGATCGCCAACGACTTACGTTGGATGAACTCAGGTCCACTCGCAGGGATCGGTGAGATAGAATTACAAGGGCTTCAACCCGGCTCATCAATTATGCCGGGGAAAGTAAACCCCGTAATTCCCGAAGCTGCCGCCATGGCAGCAGCTCAAGTTATGGGAAATGACACGACCATTACCATTGCCGGTCAATCAGGTAATTTTCAACTCAATGTCATGTTGCCTGTCGTGGCTCATAACATTCTTGAGAGCATCGAATTGCTCAGTAACAGCGCCACAGCACTCGCAGATCAAGCGATTGATAGCTTTAAGGTTCGTGAAGATAATTTAAAGCAAGTCCTCGATAAAAACCCAATCCTTGTTACTGCACTAAACCCTGTCATTGGTTACCTTAAAGCCGCAAACATCGCCAAGAAAGCGTACGCAGAGGGAAGAGCCATTATTGACATTGCAGAACAAGAAACTGACTTGGATCGAGAAGTATTGGAGCGCTTACTTAACCCAGCCAAATTGACCCAAGGTGGACTCGCAGAGTAACGCCTAGTTTTGATTCTAAAACTCACATTCGAGCCTGCCTTTCCCCACATATTCATCAATTGATGAATATGTGGGGAATTATGTTTCTTTTCTTATAGTTAATAAAAATACTACTCTATACCCAAGTTAGTTACCTGATCACACCATTCGCTTACGCTTTCAACTAAGCTGCGAATAAACGCACTCGCTATGAGATCCAGTGTATGAAAAGAATTCTATTTGGCACCCTATTAATTACAATGGTTACAGCGTGTTCTCCTATAGAGAAACAAAAGGCCTTGGGCACTTTAGAGCGAGACCGTGTCACTTTCTCAGCGACCGCAAATGAGATCATTCGAGCTCTGCCAATTAGAGAAGGCAGCATGGTTCAACAAGGTGATATTTTAGTCTTTTTAGACAACAAGAATCAGCAAGCACGCCTTGCCCATGCCATCGCAGAACAGGCAAAAGCCAGCGCCTATCTACTCAAACTGACCAATGGTGAGAGACCTGAAGACATCGCCGCAGCCCAAGCTCGCGTGGTACTTACTCAAGCGCAACTAACCGAAGCACAAAAAAACTACCAACGAAAAGCCGAACTAGTCACCAAAAAACTGATTAGCCAATCTGAAAAAGATACTGCGCTTGCCGCTCGTGACTCTGCTCGCGCTGAACTTGATTCAGCTAATGAAGAATTTAGTAAGCTCACTGCAGGCTCGCGATTAGAAGACATTGAACAAGCCCGAGCTTCTCTCGCGGCAACCCAAGCGGATGTCGCACTTGAACAACAAAAGCTGGATGAGCTGACCATCATTTCCACCCGCGACGGCGTGTTAGACAACTTGCCTTATAACTTAGGGGAACGAGTACCCGTTAATGGAATCGTCGCCGTGGTACAAGCAAGCCAAGTACCTTATGCGCGCGTCTATGTTCCTGCCAATTATCGCGTCAACTTTATCCCAGGAAAACAAGTCGAAGTCTTTGTCGATGGCGTTGAACAATCTTTTAGCGGAACCGTTCGCTGGGTCGCGAATGAGCCATCGTTCACTCCTTACTACGCGCTGACCGAAGAGGAACGCTCAAGGTTAATGTACCTCGCGGAAGTGGATCTAGATGAAGCTGCGAGCGATCTACCTTCAGGCTTATCAGCACAAATCGCACTTGGCGAGGAATGAGCATGTCTGAATTTGCTATCCAAGCCAATAATGTAGTGAAGAAGTTTGGCGATTTTACCGCTATCGAAGGCATTAATTTAAATGTACCCAAAGGCAGCATTTACGGATTTCTAGGTCCTAATGGCTGCGGTAAGTCAACCACAATACGCGTGCTCACTGGTTTACTAAGCCCTACATCAGGTGAAGTAGACGTGCTTGGGCTGAAGATCCCCAAACAATCGGAATTGCTCCGTTTAAAAATTGGCTACATGACACAAAAATTTTCACTCTACGATGACCTGACTGTAGAAGAAAATTTGCAATTTATTGGGCAAATATTTGGCATGCCAAACAATGAATTGCGTAACCGAATCAACCAACAATTAAGCACATATGGTCTCGACCAACGTCGAAAGCAACGTGTTGGTAGCATGAGCGGCGGTCAAAAACAACGTTTGTCACTGGCAGCCGCAACTATGCACAAACCAGAGTTATTGTTTCTTGATGAGCCCACATCCGCTGTTGATCCAGAAAACCGCCGAGAGTTTTGGGAACAACTGTTCGATTTAAGTGACCAAGGCACAACCATCCTTGTGACAACTCACTACATGGATGAAGCTGAAAGATGTCACCGTTTAGCAATCATGGAATCGGGTCTCATTCGTGCTGATGGAGAGCCCGAACGACTTATGGCTGAGATGGGGGTCAATATCGTTGAAGTTAAAGCGCCATCTTTACGGGCATTAAAAGAGAAGCTGATATCAAGACCAGAGGTACGATCCGCTGCGCAACTTGGCATTCGCTTACGAGTATTGATCCACAATCACGTCAACGATCCTATGCAGTGGCTCCGCCAGCAGTTCCCTGAACTGGCAAATTCCGAAATGAATATCGCTCGCCCAAGCTTAGAAGATGTGTTTGTTACCGTAACTGGAGAAGGTCGCCAATGATTCAGACTTTTTCTCGAATGAAAGCCATCATGATCAAAGAGGTCCGCCAACTTTCTCGTGACCGCATCACATTTGGTATGGTGGTGATGATCCCTCTCATTCAGTTACTGCTGTTTGGTTTTGCGATCAATACTGATGTGCGTAACATTCCAGTCGCAGTCGTTGATCAAAGCCAGAGCGCCGCAGGTCGAGTTATCACTGAATCGGTACGGGTGACTCAAGTTGTAGACATAACCCAGCGCTTTGCGACACCCCAAGAAGCAGAACAAGCCATTCAAGATGGGCTTGTAAGAGCAGCCTTAATTCTACCATCGGATCTTACTCAACGAATGGCACAAGGCCGAGTTCTTGGGCAATGGGTTGTTGATGGCTCCGATACAATGATCAGCGGGGCGATCAAAGCCTTGCAAAATATGCCATTAACCGATTTTGATTTTGAAATTAAGCCACAAATACACAAAACCTTCGAGGTTGCGCTCTTTTATAACCCGTCACAACGCTCTGCGGTGAATATTGTTCCCGGTCTTCTTGGTGTCATCCTCACCATGACGATGATCTTGTTTACCAGCGCCGCCATTGTTCGTGAACGAGAAAGAGGCAACTTAGAGCTGCTGATCACCACCCCTATTCATTCACTTGAATTAATGGTGGCAAAGATTGTGCCTTATATTTTCGTTGGGCTAATTCAGGTAGCGATTATTTTGGGGCTTGGACACTTTATTTTTGGCGTACCGATCAATGGCGCACTAAGCCAAATCTTGTTAGGCACTCTGTTATTTATTTCAGCCAGTTTAACGCTCGGCTTGGTGATTTCCACCATCGCAACGACTCAGTTACAAGCAATGCAAATGACGGTGTTTATCCTACTACCTTCTATACTGCTATCCGGTTTTATGTTCCCTTATGAGGCAATGCCTATTGCGGCGCAATGGATCTCTGAAGTATTACCTGCAACGCACTTTATGCGCTTAATTCGTGGTGTGGTGCTACGTGGGGCAGATTTAATTGATCTATGGCGAGATACGCTTTGGCTAGCGGGATTTACCGTTCTCGGTTTAGTTGTTGCCTCCAAACGCTTTAAGAAATCTCTCGACTAAAAACCACAGAGACGTGGTCGATTACCTCGTCGCGTCTCTCGTTCTTCATCTTTCCGTTCAGCCAATTAAAAGCTGAAGGCTACGGTGGACTTGGCTATACTCGCAGGTTATCAATGGAACTATACCCAAGAAACTTGAAGGTGCAGGTAGGCGGCAAGTAAGAAAGTCCCCTGAGCATAGGTGAACTATGTGATTGGGACGCACGAACACAGCCAACACCGCTGCAATTTCAAGTATGACGGGTATAAGCTATCAAAAGAAAACCTTTGCTATGACTAACTATTTTGACAATCCGTTTGTAGGTAAAACACTACAGGAACAAGTCACGAACCCAAATATCATCGTTGGCAAACATAGTTACTACTCGGGGTACTACCACCAGCACAGTTTTGATGAGTGTGCGCGCTATTTAATGCCCGATCGTGATGATGTAGATAAGCTGATGATTGGCAGTTATTGCTCTATTGGCTCTGGAGCGGCATTCATCATGGCCGGTAACCAAGGGCATCGCCACGACTGGGCATCAACCTTCCCGTTTTTCTACCAAAACAACCCCTTATTTGAAGGAGCACAAGATGCCTTCGAACGAGCTGGTGACACTATCATTGGTAACGATGTATGGATTGGTTCTGAAGCAATAATAATGGCAGGCATAACAGTCGGTGATGGTGCTGTGATTGCTAGTCGAGCTGTGGTAACTAAAGATGTTGCAGCCTATTCAATTATTGGGGGCAACCCAGCGAAACACATTCGCTTTCGATTTGAACAAGAGCAAATAGACCAATTACTCGAAATACAATGGTGGCTCTGGTCGGATGAAGCATTAAAACAGGCTATGCCATACCTATGCTCACAAGACATTGCATCACTGTATCAATTTTGGTGTCAAAACCTACGAAATTGACCGGCTATTTTGCGGTTAGTTGGGTATATACCCAACTAACCTCAAGATGCTTGGGTATATATTGCCTAGAAAATCATCTATTGATTCATATTGCTAGATTCCTCGCAATATTTTCAAAAGATATCATTGAGTTTATAGGGCATCTTTCTTTATATTTCGCTATGGTGAAGTTGATTCAGGATTCAGAGTTGTAGATATGAGTAACAATTTAGATATTCAGGGTATACATGTATTAGTAAGGATGCACGAACTCAGAAACGTAAAGCTCGTTGCTGAGTCATTAGGTAAGACTTCGAGCGCAATAAGTAAAATCCTATCTAAACTCAAAGTCCATTTTGAAGATCCTTTGTTTGTTCAAACTCGCAATGGTTTTGAGCCGACTCCCTTCATTGAAACCAATATAAGTCATCTGGAGAACATTCTCGCAACGTTTGACTCAATTCAGCATACTGACTTTGATCCACAGACATTGAAACAAGAGATTATTCTTTATGGGCACGCGCTTTTTTGGGATAACTTTGGTGACAAACTTTATCTTGCCCTTCGTAAAGAGGCACCAAACGCCAAGTTTTCTATGCGTCAATGGAACTTGGAAGCTCGCACTCGTCTAATTGAAGGCGAGAATTCCGTCTTGTTTGGAATATATGATGAGACGCTACCGCAAGTAATTCAGCAAAAAGCACTTTGCAATATCTCTCCTGCATTCTATGTAAAGGAAGATCATCCCGCACAGAATTTTGATGAACTAAAGCATTACCCTTTTGTTATAACGCGTAATCCTGGTTGGCACGATGTCCGCTATCCCTTGTTCGAAAGGCTCGCCAGTCTAGGGCACCGAATAACGGCAGATGTCGAAGTGGAAAATACACTGACTATTGAGAACATCGTCACTAATTCGGACCATTTTTCATTTACTATGTCGCGAGTTATACCAAAAAATTGTCGAAGCATTGCGCTTCCGCTCACAAATTTAAATCTTCATTGTGTAATGAGTTTTCACCGAGCCAAGCAAAATGACCCACAAAAAGAATGGCTATTCAATGTTGGTGAACGTGTCCTTAGAGATTTAAGCAATTGATTTAAAATAAATTAACTTATACCTTCTGTTTAAATAAAACGCCTCATTCTTTAATGAGGCGTTTTATTTTTTATACATTGATTCAGATCAAACTGCGTAAAACTCACTCTTCCCGCCCAATGTGTGAGCTTAGACACGGTAATTTCCAAAATGGAAACTCCGCATTTCCTGTAAACGTGAGCCAAGTCTCACTATTATCACCCCCATAGAGCGGCACCAACCGCAAACACTCAATAAACATAACGGAGCTCAAATTATGAAAAACGCACTAGCAATCACATTGACAATTCTTTCAGTAGCAGCATTTGGCGCTCACGCAGGTCTATCAGCGAATGATGCAAATGGTCAATCAAACCAAACTGAACTAACAGTTAAAGCAATCGCAAATGGCGCAATCAGCTTCGGTATGTCTACAAACCAAATCGAAAAAGCAATTAGCTAATTAAGTAAAGTCAGCTCAAATAATAATACTAACGAAAAAGAAAGGAACACATTATGAAAAACGCTCTAATCATCACTCTATCAGTTCTATCTGTTGCAGCATTCGGTGCTCACGCTGGTTTCTCAGCTAACCCACAAAATGTTGAGAAAAACCAAACTGAATTAGTAATCAAAGGTATTGGCAACGGCGCAATCAGCATCGGTATGTCAGCAAGCCAAATTGAAAAAGCAATCAACTAATAAAAACAATTTCAACAAGACAAACTAAAAGTAGAAGGGTAAAAATCATGAAAAAAGCACTAGTAATCACACTATCAGTTCTATCTGTAGCAGCATTTGGCGCTCACGCAGGATTGTCAGCAAACGCAGTAAAGAATGGTGAAAAAAGCCAAACTGAATTAGTAATCAAAGGCATTGCTAACGGCGCAGTAAGCATCGGTATGACAGCAGACCAAATCAACGCAGCTGTATAACTAAAGTTAAAAGTTAAAAGTTAAAAGTTAAAAGTTAAAAGTTAAATAAACCATACAACACTGAAAAGGAAAAGGTACCAATTATGAAAAACGCACTAATTATCGCTCTATCTATCTTCTCTGTTTCTGCTTTCGCTGCACATTCTGCAACAGCAAATGTAACCGCAGAGCAAGTAATTAAAAGTGTTGCTACTGGCGCAATTAGCATTGGTATGTCACCAAAGCAAATTCAAAAAGCAAGTAAGTAAGCATTGTCCACTAAATCAATGATTCCAGAAATAAAATTAATAAAGGTATGAATGATGAAAAAGACACTGATTATTGCATTATCCATTTTCTCTATTTCTGCTTTTGCAGCGCAAGATGTAGCAGCAGAAAAAGTGATTAAAGGCTTTGCTACTGGGGCGATAAGCATCGGCATGTCGTCAAACCAGATTCAGCAAGCTATTTAAATAAAAACAGTCATTACGTCGACGGATGACAACATAATATAGCGAAGAGGTTTAACTATGAAAACGGCAATTGTTATTGCTTTGTACTTTTTTTCAGTATCTGCTTTTGGTGTGACAACAACAATAAGTAATGATACGAGCAATAACAAAACTGGCAAAACTACTAAGGCAAAAGCCACTACAGAGCAGATTATAAAAGCATTTGCTACTGGTTCTTTCGCCATTGGGATGTCACAAAAACAAATTGAACATGCAGCTAAAAGCATGAAGTGACAATAAGCTCACGGAAGAGCGGATACTATTTCCACTCTGACTAAATAATTCTAATATAATAACGACCTACAACTCTCCAAACTAGCTCATCAATCCCTCAACCCTGCAGCGCATACATTCGATTCCAATACCACTCGAACAACAACTATCCCATTCAGCCCCTCCAACACTTTCTATATTGCGATCAAAAAACTTACTCGATGTTAATTTTAGTTCGATTTTAAGCAATTACTCATATGCATGAATTATCACATTGATAGCGAAATAATTGTGACCAATGCACTACATGATTGTTAACTAAAGTACAATTAATTGGAGTGTAATATGGATGGAGATCAATTTGGTTAAGTAAGCTGAAATGGCACAATACAATTATTTTTTCAGATATTGCATTTGGACTGAGTATTGAGGTTCAACGTCATCGCGTTCAGACACATGGAGCAGTTGGAGTCATAATACCTTATTATCAGTAACTTACATAAAGATTTTATTTTTAGACTCGCTCAATCTAGACATTAAAAAGGCGGGGGAAATGACTACGTTGCAATTTTGGAATTTATATTTGTAAATTTATTAATTAGAGATTCGTAACAAAAGTGTTAAGTTATGCTCGTTGGTCAAACTGCACAAAGCATTCATAAGATCGATAATGTTTTAGCAGTTTGAATACGGATGTTATCAACATCTCCAATTAACAATTTCGAATTGTTGCCCATATTTTCGCCCATATGTTTGCTTATCATATGGGCGCTTTTTTATCGGTTACTACAACTGTCCTTTTGGCTGATATCTGCCCGGTTTGTGATTCATTGCTAGTATTAGGTTCGTTACAATAGCCCCTAATACAGACAACGCAATCAACCACCAATGTACGATAAACAGCGACATAATTACGATACTGCAATCTAACGCCATTTGCACTTTACCTGCACGGATCCCGAATCGCTCTTGAAGGAACAAGGCCAAAATATTAAATCCGCCCAAACTCATTCTATGACGAAATATCACTAACAATCCGATACCGATTAAGCTGCCGCCGATAAGCGCTGCATAAATCAAATTTAACTCTTTTAGCTGAATAACATGATGCAAGTAATCGACGGCTAAAGAGACGATAACAACCGCAACAAAGGTATTGATGGTAAAGCGCCACCCCATACGAGTAGTCGAGAGATAGTAAAAAGGCAGATTGAGCGCGAAGAATACTTGCCCAAAGCTAAAGTCTGAAACTTTGGTGATAAAAATTGCGAGACCGGCTGTACCCCCCGTCAACAAACCAACTTGATTGAAGAAGATTACTCCTAATGAGACCAATGCACTACCTAGCAGCAGTGCGAATAAGTTTTCAAAAAGAGAATGTTCAGTATCCATGAGCTTTCCTTTGCTTAATATAACCCATTTCATAATACGGGCACTTGAGGTCATTTTTCCGTGCCATAAAATGGCGTTAGAGAAGCAAAAAGTCGACTTATATCAAAAAAAAACGCTACGCGTAAACGTAGCGGTAAGTTTACATCTTGTATTTTTTCGCCACTAATTAAGTGCTGACTACCGGCGAAATCTCGATTCTTCTTCGATATTTTGGGGCTTAACAATTTCTACTGGTACGCCATTCTGCGCTAATATTGCAGCACGCGCTTTCGAGTCAGATTTACCCATTGCTTGTAACCACCATATTAGCTCTTGCGGTACACCAAGTATTTTCTTACTACCATCACCACGGGTTAATGGCTCATGAGCTTCTAGATACACACTTCTATCTGGCTCTAGGCTAATCTTCACTGGTTCATTGATAACCGTAACCTTAACGCCGAGGTCAACTTGTTCAAATAGCCACTCAATGTCTTTCGGATTCATTCGGATGCAACCAGCACTAACACGCATACCAATACCGAAATCTTTATTAGTACCATGTATTAGGTAATCGCCAGCACCATGAGCAAGACGTAAGGCATATTCGCCAAGTGGGTTATCAGGACCGGCGGGCACAACCGCAGGCAGCTCAATACCTTTCGCAGAATACTCTTTACGAATTGACTTTGGTGGGGTCCAAGTAGGATTTGGGCGTTTCTGGCTAATTTTTGTCACCATTTCAGGCGTATCTCGTCCAATTCGCCCAATACCCACAGGAAAAACATGCACAATCTCGCTATCCGGTTCAAAGTAGTACAAACGAAGTTCCGCTAAATTAATCACCACGCCTTCACGCACAACGTTAGGCAAAATAACTTGGGTAGGGATCGTCAATACATACCCTTCAGGAGGAAGAAAAGGGTCCACACCTTGGTTAGAGGCCATTAAACTGAGAAAACCCACATCGTATTGCTTGGCTATATCCGCTAAACTTTCGCCATTTATTATTTGATGAAATTGTATTCTACCCACAATATTGCTGCCTTCAGGCGGCAATTGATAACTTGTAGCCCACACAGTGGCACTAAAACAACTACATAAAATGAGCAGCTTACGCAGCATTACAACAATCCTTAGTGTCTTGGTAGAAGCGTAAGGTTAGCGCTCTTTCGGTTTTGTGATCAACTATTGCTTTAGGATATGACAGCGTATTTACATTCGACCACTTCCTTTCTCCACTTCATGCCAATCAATATGCAGATCTTTAGTTGGAACGCTCTCCCTATACCCAAGTAATCTCAAGATACTTAGTCCAGCGGGAATTGTTAAGTTTGCAGGCAATGCGTCGATTTGAAAATCTAGTCGATCTAAATTAAGAATCGATAACCTAGTCTGCGGACCTCAACATTAAAAACGTCCCAATCGATTGCCTCTTTACTTTCAACAAAATTAGTTATCAACATGTCAGTATTTACTATTAGTGGCATTTTTTGTGACTTCCCTCTCACGGATTGGCGAGTTATCTGGCTAGTATTCCCTTCACAGACATTCCGGAATTCAACAATATTAGTTAATATCTGTTGTACTCCTTTGACCCTCGGAGCAAATTATGGCAACCCCACATATCAACGCTAAACCTGGCGATTTTGCAGAAACTGTTCTAATGCCTGGCGATCCACTAAGAGCTAAGTACATTGCGGAGACATTTTTGCAAGACGTACAGCAGGTATGCGACGTTCGCAATATGTTTGGTTACACCGGTACTTATAAAGGTAAGCGCGTATCCGTAATGGGACACGGTATGGGTATTCCGTCTTGCTGTATTTATGTACACGAGCTCATTGCAGAGTATGGTGTCAAGAATGTAATTCGTGTTGGCAGTTGTGGTGCAGTACGTGATGATGTAAAACTCATGGATGTCGTGATTGGCATGGGCGCATCTACAGATTCAAAAGTGAACCGTATTCGCTTCAACAACCATGATTTTGCAGCCATTGCTGATTTTGGTCTTCTAGAGGAGGCCGTTGCACAGGCGCGTGAACAAAATGTTCCCGTAAAAGTAGGCAACGTATTCTCAGCCGATCTCTTTTACACACCGGAAACCGACATTTTTGAAAAAATGGAAAAGCTTGGCATCTTAGGTGTTGATATGGAAGCTGCCGGTATCTATGGTGTTGCGGCAGATCTCGGTGCAAAAGCACTCACTATTTTAACTGTCTCTGATCACATCATTCGCGGTGAAAAACTCAGTTCAGAAGACCGTCAAAAGTCATTCAACGATATGATGAAAGTCGCGCTTGAAACCGCGATTAATGTTTAAACCATACTTTATTTGCCAGTAATACACTGGCAAATCTTATTACCCTGAGGGGGCGATTGTGGCGTCTGGCGATTTGCCAAAGGAAGCGAACGGGTTACAGCTCAACTTTTGTAAAACATTGGCGTGTGACAACTTTGGAATGAGTGAAGCGCAGCGTTACGTTGTGCAACATGCGAACCCTAAACGACCTGCTATGGTTTGTCGCGAGTGTGGCGCTTTCCCCCCCTTACTTAACAACCAAGAAGTTCTCAATGAACTTCAACGTTTAAGAAACTATCATTGCACGGGCTTACCCGCTTGCCGTAATGAAGAATGCGAAAACCTTGGCTTATCAGTCCATACTCATAAGCATCTGTATCACGCTTTTGGTTATAGTGGTGATCGTCAGCGCTACCGTTGCAAGTCTTGCCAGCTAACCTTTGTCGACAAATGGTCAGGCTCAAACAATAAACTCTCTTTTCAAGAGAACTTACTCGCGCTGCTGTTTACAGGCTACTCCGTACGGGAAATTTGCCGTAAGCTCGATATCAATCCAAAAACGTTCTACGACAATATCGAGCATATTGCCAGTCGTTGCCGACGAAAGTTAGCAATGTTTGATGCTCGTTGGGTCAACCACGCAGACCAATTTGAACTTGCCTCTCACTTCGTTCCACTACAGCCAAAAAGCAACAACGGTGTATTCTGGCTAGCGACTGGAGACGCGAAATCAGGCTATATTCTTTGTCAAAATGTCAATTATTCGGCAGATGAAGAACCAAGCGGAGAATCGGACCACAACCCATTTACCTCCCCAGCTCGTTTTGTACCATATGACTACAGTGCAGAGGCGAGCATACCTCAGGGCGAAAAAGTCGCAGATCTAAGGGAACGTATTGATCAACAATATCAATCAATATTAGCACGCGGCAATGTCGAAGATCCCATGGGAAACTTAACCCACTTTAACTACCCTACCAAAGGGGCATTGATACGACCTCCATATACATCATATGCACATTTCCTTCATGTACTGAGTTTGTGCGCCGATGATAAACGCGTAACAATTTACTTGCCTCAAGACCCAGTTCTAAGGTCTGCCGCATTGAGTGTTACTTTGCCAAGAATAAAGGCAAAAACTGTTGACCTTATGTATGTAGATGGGCAATGGGGCAACGATTTGCCACTGCATAAAGTCGATATTGTTCATATGGGATGGTGGCGAGACCGGTGGGCTATCGCAGAAGCCGCTGGCTACGCGAAAGGCATTTGTTATCTGGCTGGTGAGCGTAAAGACCCTAAACTATGGTTACAGAGCGCCTCTATTGAAAGTACAGCATTCTATCAAGCGAGATTTCAACTCCTATTCGCAAATTTTATTAATGAGCCTCGTCGCAAACTCCGACCTGCGGGACTACTTCCCGTATTGGATATATTCAGAGCGTGGCATAATTTGTGCTACCAAAATAGATCTGGAGTGACGGCGGCACAATCACTCGGATTGATATCTTATCCCATGGCATTGCGTGAATTGCTTTCATAATGACCATAAATGTGAAGTCCGCCATCAAACTGTCGCAGAAATGACACTTTTTATAGCACATAAAAGTGTACTTTTTTTATAATGCGAAAGCATGAATTGGCAATCTTAGCTGTACAAGGACAACACCATTGGACAAAAGCCAGCAACGGCTCACAAGTGAACTGGAACAACTTAGATTACGGATAGAGGCTGAGCCTACTCAGGTGCTAGAAGCGGCGGAACTTTGCGCGGTAAAAGCCAACCAGATACTCTTTCCCGAAGGTGCCATTGATAGCCTTATCATCGCATCCCGTTGTTACTGGTCGTTAATGGATTATCGAAAAGGGTTAAAAACCGTTCGTGAAGCGTTTTCCCTAATCAATCAAGTCGATAATGATGACGCCCTGCCTGAGATTCTTCACCTCCATGCTCTCCACTATTGGGGACAAGCCAAATATTATTCTGCACAGCAATATTGGATTAAGTCGCTTGAGCAATCGGCGCTGGTTGATCAAGTTGAAATACAAATTGAATCGCTTATTGGCTTAGGCAACATTTGGCGAGTTCTTGGGGAATATTCACTAGCAAAAAAAACCCATAGGCTAGCCGTAAAAGTTGCCAACAATATGCGTATCGATTGGCTTGAAGGTAAAGCAAGAATTCTGTTGTCTTGGGATCATTACCTCTTAGGCAATTACATTGATATGCTATCCATTTTGGATGGCGCAGAGGAAGCACTTCAGTACCACAATGATTCCACTTGGCATGCTGAAATATGGGATTTTCGTGGACTCGCACTGATGGGGCTTGAACGCATAGAAGACGCAAGCCGAGCCATCAAAAAAGCACAGAAGTTAGTTGAGCAGCATAATTTAATATGGATGAGAGCTCATTCCTTCGTTAGTCGTGCTCGGCTCGAATTACTGCGTAAAGACCCTGCGAGATCGACTGAATTATTACATGCAGCAAAGATCGCAGCAGATAGCTTTGATGACGGCGAATTACTTTCTCAAATCTATTACCAACAATCACGAGTTGCCGAAGAAATAGGCGACTATAAAATCGCCCTCGATGCATTTAAAAAATACCGTTCACATTCTACCGACATGCTACGCGAACAGACGGTTCGTGAAGGAAATGACAAAGCCCGCGCGTCAAAACGTTTGTTAGAAAAACGAGCATTAAAGCTAATCAATCGTATCCGCGGTCAATACGAATACGATCCAAATAAGCACATGAGCCAAGTCGTTTCTGAAACCTACTGGTGGGAGCAACTAGTCCTCTTCAAAACTCAACTCAAGCAATCAAACTACGCCATTATTGTGATTCATCATCACAATAGCCAGTGTCTTGATATATGCATTGAACTGGCTCACACCCTCTGCAATCAGAGTGATATGCTATCTCGTCTAAGCCCTGAACGCATAGGGGTATTAATTGCAGAAAAAGGCGAGCAAGCTAATAAAGTTTATGATGTACTGTCAAAAATGGTCGAGATCTACCCATGGCAAAGGCGCGGAGTCAGTAAAGATCTACCGCATGTTGAGCTACATGACATATTGACCTTTCCATTTACTCTAGAGCAACTAGAACAGCAAGAGCAGTTTGACGTTGAGCTAAAGAATATGACTCTAGAGGAAGAATTGTAATGGAAGCATTTTTAAATAAGATCTCGGATGCAGGTCTCGATGCCTCATCAGTCATGGGGGAAGAAGCGTTGGTTTTTTGGAATTACGTCCGCCAACACGTCGCAACAACCCCACCAGAAAAAGCCCAGTCGCTCATTATCAGCGCGGAGTTCCGTGTCTCATTAAAGCAGTTTAAAGATGGTATAGAGGAACTACGCGAAGCGCTTGATCTGCTTGCCTTGCCCAATGACGCGCAGTTGATTCTCGAAATACGTGGCTATTTAGCCGATCGCCTCGTCGATCAAGGTGATTTTTCTGCAGCCTTAGTTGAATACATTGCCTCTTCTTCTATTGCTGTAGAAACTAGCCACATTGATGCTTACGTCAAAGCCGTTATCGGCATGGGTAATTTATGTGATGCCTACGGCGATCATGCACGTGCCCTTCGCTACTATCAAAAAATAGATAGCATTGATCACGCGATCAGTAGTCGCTCTTTACGCTTACGTTATAAACTGTATAAGCTCGCCTGTTTGATCGATCTTAAGCGATTCAAAAGCGCGCAAGAGCTAATTACTGAATGTGAAGAACTCAGTATTCTTGTTAGTGACAAGGTACTCTCAGGGCAGATCCTACTATATCAAGCAAGGCTACTTCGCCAATGCGGAAAGCTAGATGAGGCGATGCGTTGCCTAGGACACGTAAAATACTCTGCAGGCAACATAAACTCTAATTGGCTTTCGAACATGATTCGTATGGAGCTAGGGTGCTGCCTGAATGATGCAGAGAAAATTCATCTAGCTAACTGGGTATTAGAGAGTGCTCACTCTCGGATACAAAAAGAAGGTTCACCAATATTGAACCTCAAACTGTCAAATGCGCTAGCCTCAGTTTGTGAAAAACAGTTGGACTATAAAAAAGCATTAGAGTACCAACACTGTGCTTACCGAATAGAAAGCGATCTGATGAAAAAAGTCCCTATTTCCGAATTGGGTTCTGGTCAACTACGTCGCTTGACCCGCTTTGAATTACAACTCAAATTGATTCTTTCTGAAATTGAAAATCGCGAATTGAAAGAAACCACTGAAAACCAAAAGCACACGGTAGCCAAACTTCAGCAAGACGTATTCACCGACCCATTGACAGGGCTACATAACCGCCGCTGGCTCGATGTAAAATTAAAAGATTTACTGTTGCATGACACGCCATTTGCGCTACTTGTCGTCGATATCGATCATTTTAAGTCGATCAATGATGAGCTCAGCCACTTAGTCGGCGATAAAGCAATTGTTAGTGTTTCAACCGAGTTGTCTGCATATTTTCGCTTTAGAGGCGCTTCATGCGTTCGTTTCGGTGGTGAGGAGTTTCTGGTTATCCTGGAGCGTGCAACACTAAAACAAGCCAAAATGTATGCTGAAAACTACCGCCACCAGATCTATCAGTATGATTGGAAAGAAATTTTGGGTGAGCGAGGGCTAACTGTCAGTGTTGGTGTCACCCTACACCGTGAAGGGGAAAACACTCAACGCACCTTCTATCGAGCTGATAAGGCATTGTATCGTGCCAAAGCCAATGGTCGTAACCAAGTTTGTTGCGAATAAATCCGTGATAAACAGGTAAGTATTTGTATGAAATGCTATTCTTGTTAAAAAACACAAGGATAGTTTTATGTTTCTCGATTATTTTGCTTTGGGTTTGTTGGTTTTTGTCGCTCTCGTTCTTTTCTACGGTGTTATCGCCATCCATGATATTCCTTATGAAATAGCCAAAAGCCGTGAACATCCACACCAAGATGCCATTCATTACGCTGGTTGGGTAAGCCTCTTTACCTTGCATGTACTCTGGCCTTTCCTCTGGATATGGGCAACATTGTGGCGAAAAGAGCGTGGTTGGGGCTTTCACAAACTCGAAGAAGAGCAACACGACCTCCACCATCGGCTTGAGCAACTCATCGATCAAATCGACGTTTTACAGAAAGACGTTAACTTGTTAAAACAGCAGGCAACTGATAACCCTAGTGGTTCAGTTACTCAAAATAGAGATGAGGATCAATAATATGGACTTACTACTGATCCTCACTTATGCCGCACTTTGCATCGCTATATTTAAGGTCTTCAAAATTCCATTAAACAAATGGACAGTACCAACTGCGGTACTGGGCGGAATTGTATTGATAGGTACCCTCATTTTATTGATGAACTACAACCACCCTTACACTCAAATTGGTAATCAAGTCTTTTCTACAACTCCAATTGTCTCAGGCGTAAGAGGTCGAGTGGTCGAAGTACCTGTTGAACCGAATCAACCGCTCAAGCAAGGCGATATACTATTTAAGATAGATCCTGTGCCTTACCAAGCCGACGTTGACAAACTGAAAGCGCAAGTTAAAGAAGCCAGCCAAGGCGCTTTGGGGCTTGAAGCTCAATTGCAAGAAACGGAAGCTGGGTTAGCAAAGGCCACTGCCGAACGTGATAAAGCGAAGCGTGAATTCAATCGTTATCAACGTGGCTTTGACAAAGGTGCATTCACAGAACAACAACTCGATACTCGCCGTCAAGCATTCAAGGCAGCACAAGCCACAGTAGATGTTGCTAACACCAATATCGAGCAAGCGCAGATTGCTTTAGATTCTGAAATAGGTGGCGAAAATACAACAGTCGCTCGTTTACTCGCGGATCTACGTAAAGCCGAGTTTAATTTAGAACAAACAACCGTGTATGCGCCAACGGATGGCTTCGCCACCCAGTTAGCACTACGCCCTGGGGTAATGGCCGTACCATTACCTCTAGCCCCTGTCATGTCCTTTGTCCATACTGAGGAACTTGTCTATACCGCGGCGTTTAGACAAAATTCATTACAACGTTTAAAAAGTGGCTTTGACGCTGAGTTTATCTTTCGTGCCCTACCAGGCAAAGTATTCCAAGGTGAAGTAATCGATGTCATTCCAGCTATCGGGGAAAGCCAATTCCAAGCAAGAGGTTCGCTTGTTGGCACCGATGCTTTGCGAACCAACGGTCGAGTATTGGTTAAATTAAAAGTGAATGATGATCTTGAAGAGTACCAATTACCTATGGGAACAGCTGTAGAAGTTGCGGTCTACTCAGACAGCTTTAGTCATGTATCAATCATGCGCAAAGTGCTCATTCGTATGAAGAGCTGGCAAAATTACCTCTACCTTGATCATTAACCTTCCTGCTCTACCCATCCCACTCACTGTAACTCCTGAATCACAGTGAGTGGGACTTGGATTAAAACAACCAGTTTTGCTTTTCCAATCCATAGATCAAACAGCATAATACATCGCATTTTGACTGCACGGCGTTTAGCTCATGTTGCATATTCCTTTTTCCTCGATATAAAATGCCACCTCAAAACTGCTGGTGACATTGTAGACGTCTAGACAGTTAGCTTTCCATTACCCCTGCGTTTATGTATAATCCCGCGAATAAATGAGATGTACATCTCAAAACGCATTCTGAACTAAGCTTGTCACACGCTTTTTCTTACTTAGGACACTGGTTATCTATGAATCTTTCAGCTAAAACCGTTGTTGTTATTGCTATCGGCGCCGCACTTTACGGCATCGGTGGGTTACCTATGTTTGGTATCCCTGTATTTGCTAACACAACACTCAAACCTGCGATGGCAGTACTGGCACTTTTCTCCGTTCTTTTTGGTCCGCTAGTTGGATTTTTGGTTGGTTTTATCGGCCATTGGGTGACCGACCTCTTTGCTGGTTGGGGCGTTTGGCTTACCTGGGTTTTGGGCTCTGGTATCGTCGGCTTGACCATTGGTTTTTACACATCAATGACCAAAGATAATCTCAAAAAGGGCATTCTCACCAACAAGGATTTTGGCTTGTTTGTCATTCTTGCTTTCATTGGCAATGTGCTTGGCTACGGTTGCTCCGCTTTTCTTGATACCATTTTATACGCCGAACCGTTTACCAAAGTATTTACTCAGTTAACCATTATTGCAGCAGGTAATACGGTACTTATCGCTATTGTCGGTTTCTTCATTCTAAAAAATGTAGCAAAACGTAATGCAATGAGCCGCAACCTAACTGAGGCTTAACTGGTAATGACAATCGAATTTTCTAACTTCTCTTTTAGGTATCAGTCACTGGATAAACCGACACTAAAAAATATCAATCTAAGGATAGAGAAAGGAGAGAAAATCGTCATTATTGGGCCAAGTGGTAGTGGTAAATCTACCCTTGGTCAGTGTTTGAATGGCTTAATTCCACACTCGATCGAAGGCGAAATCACTGGTTCTTTAAGCATTGGTGGTACTCTATCAGCCGATCTCGACCTACATGCTTACACAGAACAAGTAGGCACTGTGTTGCAAGATACAGACAGCCAGTTTGTAGGCTTAAGTATTGGCGAAGATATCGCTTTTGCTCTCGAAAACCAGCTTGTGTCAAACCTCGACATGTACCCGTTGGTTCAAGCGACAGCCAAGATGGTTGAGCTTGAAGATATGCTGCACCGCTCACCACATGATCTTTCTGGCGGACAAAAGCAACGAGTATCCTTAGCCGGTATTCTAGTGGATGATGTCGATATTCTTCTGTTTGACGAACCTTTGGCAGCACTCGATCCAAAAACCGGTCGAAAAACCATTGAGATCATTGATGACCTGCACCGTCGCACCAATAAAACTATCATCATTATTGAGCACCGCTTAGAAGATGTTCTGCATCGCTCTGTTGATCGCGTGATTTTAATGGAGCAAGGGGAGATCGTTGCAGATATGACCCCTGATCAACTACTGGTCTCTCCATTACTGGCTAAACACGGCATTCGTGAACCATTGTATTTGTCAGCGCTAAAAGCGGCTAACTGCGCAGTTCCGCTCACAAATACATCATCACTGGCTAACTTACCCGTAGCACAATACAGCAAAGCTTTTGAGCAATGGCAAATCGCTCCGATTGAGCAAGAGAATAACGTTGTTGCAGCGCCATTGCTCCGTGTAAACAACCTTACCTATTCTTATGATGGCGAACGAAATGCACTTGATTCGGTCTCGTTTGATGTAATGCCTGGAGAGTTTGTTTCTATTCTTGGTAAGAATGGATCAGGTAAATCAACCATCACTAAACTGGTCATGGGTGTTATTGAACCTGACGCTGGCAACATTACCTTCGACGGTCAAGATATTGCCTCGCTCAGCATTTTTGAACGTAGCCAAAAGATTGGTGTGGTGATGCAAAACCCAAACCACATGATTTCGCATCATATGATTTTTGATGAAATTGCTTTTGGTCTGAGAAATAAAGGACTCAGCGAAGCTGAAATCACCGCTAAGGTAGAACACGTTCTAGAATTGTGTGGGTTAAGTAAATACCGTCATTGGCCGATTGAAGCACTTAGCTACGGTCAGAAGAAGCGCGTTACCATCGCCTCAATATTGGTTCTTGAACCAAAATTATTGATTCTTGATGAGCCCACCGCAGGTCAAGACTATCGTAATTACACATCAATGCTGGCATTTGTTAAAAAGCTCAACCACGATCTCGGCATCACTGTCGTGATCATCTCACATGACATGCATCTTGTATTGGAATACACCACTCGCTCAATCGTAATTGCTGATAGCAAGCTCATCGCAGATAAACCAATGACACAAGTGTTCAGTGAACCTGAACTCTTAGAGCGAGCTAATTTGACCACAACAAGCTTATACGACTTAGCCGATAAATTAGGCATCAAGGATATAAATCAGTTTATGCTCGCTTTCATTGCTATAGAGAAACCTGCCGCGTGAATAGTTCAAAAATGAAATTTGGTATCAGTTACGTTGATACACAATCACCTTTGCATAAGCTAAATGGTATTACTAAATTTGTTCTATTTATGGCATGGGTGACCGTGGTTTTAACCACTTTTGATCTTCGTATGATAAGTGTCCTGATCATCGTGGGACTACTGCTATTAAAAATGACGAAGGTGCCGGTTTCAGTCTATAAGCCGCTACTAATTGGTACCGTAAGTGTTTTGATGATGAATGCACTGTTTATGTTTCTGCTGGCTCCGCAACAAGGTTCTGAGTATCTGGGTAGCACAAGCGTATTGCTGACTTTACCGGGTCATTACTCGATTACGCAAGAAACGCTGTTTTATTTGACGACGGTAACATTGAAATACTTCAGTATGTTCCCTATTGCGTTGGTATTTGTGTTTACCACACATCCGACGGAGTTTGCGGCAAGTCTTAACCGTATTGGGGTTCCTTATAAAATTGCTTACGCCGTAAGTTTAACTTTGCGTTACTTACCTGAAGTGAAGAAAGATTTCATTAACATCATGCATGCACAGCAGGCTCGTGGTCTCGACCTATCAAAAAGTGCTCCACTGTTTACTCGCATTCAGAATGTGGCGAAGATCCTTGGCCCTTTGATTTTCTCTAGCTTAGACCGCGCGGATGAAATCTCAAACGCAATGGTTTTACGTGGTTTTGGTCGCCATAACGGTCGTACTTGGTACAGCATGAAGCCACTTACAACGGTCGACAAAAGCGCATTAGTATTGATTACACTTGCTGTAATTGCAGCATTAGCCAAGCGCTATATGGAAACTCAGCTGTTTTGGTATCCATTCTAGTTTAAGTTACAGACCTAAAAAAAGAGGCTCTATTGAGCCTCTTTTGCTATGCAAAATAATCGTCCGCTAGCTCCATTTTAGAAGTCTAACTTCGTTGCCTTCTGCTGGTTGTGCTGGAATATTCAGTGATAGCAGCAAGGAAACACAGGCCATTACAGCACCAATAATGAATACTGCCGATGGCGACACCAACCATATAAGACCAAAAGTTACCGGAATAACAACGGCAGCAATATGATTAATGGTAAATGAAACGCCCGCAGTAGCAGCCATGTCTGCTGGATCGGCAATCTTCTGCAAGTAAGTTTTAATGGCCAACGCCAATGCAAAGAACAAGTGGTCGACAACGTATAACGCGGCAGCCCATTCAGCTGTGTTGACAAACGCATAGCCAACAAACACACCAATCAAGCCTATATATTCAAACGCCAGTGCTTTTCGTTCACCCACTTTCCCGATAAAACGACCTATTTTTTTGGCAAACAAGAAATTAAAGCCGTAATTAACTAAGAACAGTAAAGTGATATCAGCCGCTGAGTACCCAAAGCGTTCTACCATCAGGAATCCCGCAAACACGGTAAATATTTGACGACGAGCACCACTCATAAAGGTCAAGGCGTAATAAAGCCAATACCGCTTACGCAAAACCAGTTTCTTGTTCTGGGTAACATTTGCCTCAAATTGAGGGAACGCGAATGATATCCACACCAAAAGTGCAAAACCGACGCTTCCAAACACGAGATAAATCCATTTAAATTGAAGTTGGAATACTACTAAGCATACCCATAGTGCACCGTACGTCAGCAATGAAGCCAGAGCGCCAACTGAAATAAACTTCCCCAGCGCCTCTGGTGCTTCTTCTTTGGTCAACCATTGCAAAGCTAACGACTGCTTCAGAGTTTCAAAATAGTGAAAACCGGTCGACATCAGCAATGTCGTTAGCAGTAACCCCATCACAGAGGGAAAGAAACCCGTTAGTGCTGTGCCTATCGTTAACATCGCAAGTGACAGCAACATGAATTTTTGTTCACGGATAAATAACAAAACAAAAATAACCGTGAACGCAAGAAAACCCGGAATTTCTCTGACACTTTGCAATAGACCTATATCGGCACCATCAAAATTTGCCTGTTCGATAACAAAATTATTCAGTAATGCCATCCAGCTAGAAAATGCGATCGGAACAATAATTGAAATGACGAGTAAGAAGTTATGTGGAGTTTTCCACGAAGAAAAGTGGTTCATCAAAGATTCCTTATAAAAAGCATCTTCACATTACGCAGTGATGGATATGAACTCAAACATATTTACTCTTTATACAATGCTTTTAATTTTCAAACTGGCGTGATATACCAAAGCCATAGAAGCTAAGTATTGGAGATATATATGGAAATTGTCGTTCGCCCAACTCAATTAGCCGATGCTAAAGAGCTAGCGGAGCTTTACGCGCAACCAAAAGCGCACAGAGAAACACTCCAATTGCCACACCCTAGCGAAGCAATGTGGAAAAGTCGTTTAGAAACCATACCAGATCACATCTATAGCTTTGTCGCCGAAGTGGATGGAAAAGTAGTCGGTAACATTGGCTTCGAGCACTTACAAAGACCACGCCTACTGCACTGTGGAACTTTCGGGCTGGGTGTTCACGACAACTATCATGGATTAGGCATCGCCACCAAATTGATAGAAACTGTGCTTGACCTTGCTGATAATTGGCTTCAAATCAAACGAATTCAACTTGAAGTAAACACCGACAACCAAGCAGCCATCGCATGCTACAAAAAATTTGGCTTCATCATTGAGGGCGAAGCGGAATGCTCGGTGTTCAGAAATGGTGAGTACATTAGTACTTATTATATGGCGCGTATTCGACGTTAAAACTTAGCACAATTAGTCCACACCGCACCTGTAACCCACATCCTAGATCTATACCCAAGAAACTTGAAGATGCAGGTAGGCGGCAAGTAAGAAAGTCCCCTGAGCATAGGTGAACTATGTGATTGGGGCGCACGAACACAGCCAACACCGCTGCAACTTCAAGTATGACGGGTATAAACCCTAAGATGTTGCCATTGAGGGTTTTTCTCAAGGTAAGCGACAACATAACTGCATTTAGCGAGTACTCTCCCGTCCATTTTCTCAATTTCTGGCAGTACTCGCTCCATCATCACTTTGCCATACCCCATACCTTGCAAAGACTCCGGAACTTTTGTCGAAGTAATAACAAATACATTACCTTGGCGTTCAAATTCAACAACTGCGAACAATTCTCGCGCAAGTGTCACACGAAATTCTCGCTTCACTTGATCAAATGTAACTGTATACATAATATTCACTTATAAATTGATAACTAACTCAAATATATAGAGAGATTGTAGTTTGAACTCAGCGCAAAGCCTAAATAGAATTGAACTCATATTCCCTTTGGCTATTTAGACAACATTCTAGTGAGACATATATACCCTGCTTAGTTCAGCGAGAGTTGTTAGGTTTACAGGCAAGGCGTCGATTTGAAAATATAGTCGATCTAAATTAAGAATCGATAATGTAGTCTGCATCTTAAAGTCACTTGGGTATAGAACAACAAATAATACTAATCGGGATAATGGTGGCGAAATGAAGACCCAGGCAGGGACAACCACTGACGCATCTGCTCAGCAATACAATATAGACTCTCGAGCATCATCAACGATCACTAGCGTTGATGGTCTTGTCATGCTCGATCACGGGCGAGAGCTAAACGTTGGTATCGTAACGCCCGTAGGTACTAGTTTCCGAGCTAAAAGTAACTTAATCGGGGCTCACTCAAATCATATGATTTTAATAGAGCTGCCAAAGATATCGGAAGATAAACTGCTCGCCTTTTTTCAAGAAGGATTCTGGGCAACACTGCGAGCTATTTCACCTCGTGGTGAAGGGGCAATTCTGACATTCCGCAGCCAAATCCTTCATATCATTCGCACACCAATTGCGATGATGGCGATGTCTATTCCTCAAACGATGCAAGCAACACCACTGCGTAATGAACCTCGCTATGAAGTTAATCTTGCGGCAAAGGTGCACAGTACCAACCACCGTATTGACTGTGAAATAAAAGATCTATCAAAAAGTGGCTGTTTATATGTCACGCCCTCTTTAACTAGACCTTTTAATTCAGGTGAAGAAATAGAGATACACATCAAATCATCATCCAATAAGCAAAAAGAATTTGAGCCACTAACCGGAACAATTTGCAATGTAAAGCAAGCGTCGCAGAAACGTCGCTATGGTGTGGTGTTTGACAGCCCAGGTAAGAAAGTAGCTAAGTCATTGTTAGCCAGCTTAAAATTTGATGGCAGCAAGCTTTCTTTGCAATAATCCTTAGCAATAACCAAACCGACAACGATTCGTACCATTACCATCTCGTTGACGAAGCGGTTTACCTCTCTGTTTTCATACTTTTTTGACATCAATATGGGTATACTCACCTCATCAAAATATAGTTATCAAATAGAATGAATTACTTAAGCACTTTTTTCAAAGGCATCGCAATGGGTGCCGCAGATGTTGTACCCGGAGTCTCTGGCGGTACTATCGCCTTTATTACTGGTATTTATGACACACTACTCGAGAGCATACGCCGTATAAACCCTAGCTTACTGGGTGTTTGGAAACGCGAAGGATTTGAAGCTGCGTTTAACCACATTAACGGTTGGTTCCTCATTTCTCTGTTTGGCGGTATTTTTACCAGTATCGCGACCCTTGCCAAAATGATTTCATGGCTACTCGTCAATCATCCAATACCTATTTGGTCATTCTTCTTTGGTCTAATTCTAGTCTCGGTATTCCATATTCTTAAGCAAGTGGAACAAAAAACCATGAGTCGCTGGGTATTTTTGTTGCTTGGTATAGCCTTTGCCTACAGCATTACCATCTTAAAACCATTGCAAATGGAACCTACCGGTATCAATACGGTTATTGCAGGAGCGATTGCCATTTGCGCGATGATCTTACCGGGTATATCAGGAAGTTTTATTCTATTATTGATTGGCATGTATACGCCAGTACTCGGCGCAGTTAAGTCATTCGACATCAGTATTTTGGCGCTGTTTCTTACCGGATGTGTATTAGGATTACTCAGTTTCTCGCACGTATTATCTTGGCTATTAACGCGTTTTCGCGATGCGACCTTGATATTCTTAACCGGATTGATGATAGGCACCTTACCTAAGATTTGGCCATGGAAAGAGACGTTAACTTGGCGAATAAATTCAAAAGGTGAACAGGTCCCTCTAATTCAGCATAACCTCTCTCCTTTTGAATTCGAACACATCTTTAACCAGCCCTCTCAATTGGGCATCGCGATTGGAATGATGCTGTTAGCGATTGCTTTGGTGCTCGGTTTAGAAAAGTACGCACAGCACTCAAACTAAAGTGTCGATCATGATTTATATCTAAAAAAGGTCAGCGTTGCTGACCTTTTTTGATTACAAGAACCGCGAGCGAGCGGGTAAAAATACTTCACCCAACATACATCGCACACTTCCGCCACCAACCGACTCGATAGTAGAAACATCGAAAGAAAGCAACCGACCATGACTGGCAAGCTGATTTCGTTGAGTGGGCGTAAATGCATTGAATGCCGTTTGAGACATCGCAATCACTTTCTCACCATTAATCGACTCTAATTGAAGAACATTGCCACACATCGCATTCATCTGCTCGAGTGAAATAGAGATGATTTGCTTATCTTTTGCCAGAGATCGAACGACGAAAGTACGCTCATATTGAGGTATTATCTCATCACATATCACACAAAAACGCTCACCAATCGCAAGCATGACATTGGTGTGATAAATCGGTTTACCCGACGGTAATAAGGTTTGAAAAGAGACAACTCTTGAATAGCCAGATTGCTCTGCAAACTGTTCAAGAACATCTCGATCACACCGTTGTGATAAAGCTGCGTAGATAGTCCGGTTGATATGATCAAAAATCATAACACCAGTGCTTTCAAGATACGCATCCTGCTCGAGGTAGTGTTCAAAAGAATGCTCAGCATCGACATGTCGACCTGACATCTCCAACGCCTCTCGCAACTCATGAAGCCTAACTTCGCTTCTTCTATTTTCACAAGCCATTGGGAAGGTAAATAACTCCCCTTTACTGGTTGTGCTAAACCAATTATTCGGAAATACCGCATCAGGCGTGACTTGATCGCCTACAGCATAGTCAAGCACGATAACTTGAATACCTGCACTACGAAGTTGCGATACCATCGATTCGAACTCTTGCATCACTTGAGCACGCAATTCATCGATGGCTAACGTTGAACCTTGTTGAAACTCGTTGTCCTTTGCTGTTTCTGGATTAAAACCAAACTCTTTTGGTGGCACCATCACCACGCAGTTCGCATTGTGTTTTGTAGGGGAAGAATCAGATAAATCTACTAGGGTTTGCTTTTGTAACATCTATACAAACTCCATTTGCTTTTATTATTAGATGATTGTAAATGCAAAACTAACAAAAATTTTACTGACTTTTAAGTAAATTAAGCGCAAGAAAAGGGATCTGAACGGCAATTACGAGATAAATCCGTTAATTTTATTGTCATTCGTACCCTAAATTGTATTTTGCGTCTTATTCCCCTTTGGGTAGGCTCGGTGAGAGTTACAATTTTGTGATTAACAAGCTAACATAGCGATATTCAATACCATGCGTAGCTATATTGCATCTTTGCTCAACCTCACTTCTGCGCTTTAGGACGATGTATGTTTAAAAGATTTGAAGGTTTTACCAAACCCTTCCCTGAACACGAGCCGAAACAACCACCTCAAGGGATATTTGCCTTTTGTCGTTATTACACGCGTGGTTTCGAGATCCCTCTTATTATTATGTCTATCATGGCAACCATTGTTGCTATGGTAGAAGTCACACTATTTGGCGCTATGGGTAACCTCGTTGACTGGCTCTCGACAAGTAACCCCGAAACCTTTTGGCAAGACAATCAAGCAGATCTAATTTTTTATGGGGTACTGTTACTTATCGTAATGCCTATTCTAGTTGTGTGTTATTCCTTGCTCGTTCACCAAACTCTGCTAGGCAACTATCCGATGTCTATTCGTTGGCAAGCACATCGGTACTTACTAAAACAAAGTGTCAATTTCTATCAAGATGACTTTGCAGGTCGTATAGCAACCAAAGTAATGCAAACCTCTCTCGCAGTGCGTGAAACCGTGATGAAAAGCATGGATGTTTTTGTTTATGTCTCCGTCTATTTCACCAGTATGATCGTTTTACTAGCACAAGCAGATTGGCGTCTAATGATCCCTATGCTCGTTTGGCTTGCTGCGTATATCGCCATTCAAATCTACTTTGTGCCTCAGTTGAAGCAAGTTGCCACCGAGCAAGCCGATACGCGCTCGCTAATGACAGGACGAATCGTAGATAGCTATACCAACATTTCAACCGTTAAGCTGTTCTCACACAGCCAACGGGAAACGGAATACGCAGAAGAAGGTATGCAAGGTTTTCTGCAAACGGTATATCGTCAAATGCGTTTAGTGACTGGGTTCGACGTTGCCGTTGAAATCACCAACTACCTACTGGTTTTCTCTATCAGTGCACTTTCGATTTATTTGTGGATGGATAACGCCATTACTGTGGGAGCAATTGCCATTGCTATCAGCCTTGCATTGCGTCTCAACGGTATGTCGATGTGGATAATGTGGGAAGTTGGCGCACTGTTTGAAAACATGGGTACCGTTGTCGACGGCATGAAAACACTCTCCAAACCTATCGATATTCAAGACAATCCGGACGCGGCACCACTGGCAGTTAATCACGGCGGCATTGAGTTTGATGACGTTAGTTTCCACTATGGCAATAAAGACAAAGGCGTAATTAGCAACCTTAACTTACACATCAAACCTGGCGAGAAAGTGGGGTTAGTTGGGCGATCGGGTGCAGGCAAATCGACACTGGTTAACCTACTGCTGCGTTTTCATGATGTCGAGCAAGGGAGAATCAAGATCGACGGACAGGTTATTTCTGACGTCACTCAAGAATCTCTGCGCAGTAATATTGGCATGGTAACTCAAGATACCTCGCTGCTTCATCGTTCAATTAGAGAAAATATCCTTTACGGAAAGCCGCACGCCACCGAGGAAGAGTTATTGCAGGCGACGACACAGGCGCATGCTCACGAGTTCATTGAGGAACTTAGCGACCCATTTGGTAATACTGGCTATGATGCTCAAGTAGGCGAGCGCGGCGTAAAACTCTCCGGTGGTCAACGCCAGCGAATCGCGATATCTCGAGTGCTATTGAAAGATGCACCGTTACTGGTATTAGATGAAGCTACTTCGGCTCTAGATTCAGAAGTAGAAGCGGCTATTCAAGAAAGCCTGTACGAGTTAATGCAAGGGAAAACCGTTATTGCCATCGCGCACCGACTTTCTACCATTGCCGCGATGGACCGTTTGATCGTACTCGACGAAGGTAAAATCGTTGAACAAGGTACGCATCACGAACTTCTCAGAAATGAGGGAATATACGCTCAACTGTGGGCACATCAAACAGGTGGGTTCCTCGGAGCTGAGCAAGACGAATAAAAAACGCATGATATGCATAAGCCCTCGCACAGAGGGCTTTTTGCTAGATGAACTCTTGGTTATACTCCCCACATCTTTGAACTACCTGTTTTTCATAAATGAACAAAAGCTTACTTACCAATATTATTGCACTTGCATTGCTCGCAGGCGGTCACGTCTATGCTAATCAACTGGCTTTCTATGCGGGTGTTTTTGCTTTCTCAGGCGCCATTACCAACTGGTTGGCGGTGCACATGTTGTTTGAAAAGATTCCTGGTCTATATGGCTCTGGTGTTATCCCAGCTCGCTTTGAAGAATTTAAGGTAGCCATAAAGACCCTGATGATGGAACAATTTTTCAACGACAGCAACATCGATAAATTCTTGAATCAAGAAATGACAAGCGGCAAAAGTTTAAACCTAGAACCTGTGATTGAACAAGTAGATTTCAACCCAACATTCGACTCATTAGTAGAAGTGATTGCTAATTCATCTTTTGGCGGAATGCTAGCGATGTTCGGCGGCACCGAAGCTCTACAGCCGCTAAAGCAACCATTCGTTGAAAAAATGCAGCTATCTGTAATTGAGATCAGCCAAAGCGATGCGGTGAAAGATGCTTTAAAGGAACAATTTGAAGCACCTGCAATGATGGATGAAATCAAAACCAACATCGAAAACATCATCGATCAACGTTTGAATGAACTGACCCCTCAAATCGTTAAAGAGATGGTACAGAAAATGATCAAAGAGCATCTTGGCTGGCTTGTAGTGTGGGGAGGCGTATTTGGTGGTTTAATTGGCATTATCTCGTCTTTTATCGCCTAATTCCTTACGCATAAAGTAACCGTAATAAAGTAACCGTAATAAAAAGGCGAACCTATTTTAGTTCGCCTCAATTCCACTTATATCCAAGAAACTTGAAGGTGCAGGTAGGCGGCAAGTAAGAAAGTCCCCTGAGCATAGGTGAACTATGTGATTGGGGCGCACGAACACAGCCAACAACGCTGCAACTTCAAGTATGACGGGGATACTCTAAATTAAGTCCGCACTAACACCATTACTGGTTTTATGCTCTTCAATCACAACCTCGCTGCGAGATTGAATAACACCAGGTAACCCGCCAAGTTTTTTCGACATAAAAGACTGGTATTCCTTCATGCTTTTTACACGAACTTTAATCATAGTGTCGAAATCACCAGAAAGAGAATAGCACTCCTCCACCTCAGGTAATTCGTCTACTGCCTTAGCAAATTTTTCAAATATTGAGAAACAGGTTTGATCAAGACGAATATGGATAAAGACTTGTACATCAAAGCCTAACTTCTCGGAGTTGAGCTCCGCATGATAACCTTTAATGTAGCTCTCTTTTTCCAATCGCTTGACGCGATCTGAACAAGGAGAGGTGGTTAAGTTGACGCGTTTGGCTAGCTCGACGATCGGCAAACGTCCGTGAGCATGAAGAATACGTAATATTTCGCGATCGATTCGATCTAATTCCATGATACACCGCTTTAATTAATTCCAATAATGCAACATTACGGGAACAATTTAATCACAGTAAACCGAATTAGAGAAATAACGTTCGGTAAGAAAGTGTTAAGCCGTCTTAATATTTACCATCGCTGCCGGTGCCGGTTCACCTTGACGGTTACAACCACGGCAAAAATATTGCTTCTCCATTTTTACATAATGATCGCCTTTAAGAACGGTGACAAAAAAACAAGCCAGCGAACGCAATAGTGAAATATTTGAATTATCACAACGTTTCAGTACGACTTTGTGTGCAGTTACCTTATGGCAGCAATCGCAGTAAATATGAGGCATTTCCATTCTCCCGTGGTAGATCGTCAATGGAGTTGACCCATTTATAGGCATTTCGTTCCAAACAATGAAGTTTTAATCAAAAAAATGTGATGCAGGAAAGATTGAAAGGTGGAAAAACAACAAAGCCCTGCTACGCAGGGCTGAGTTGCTTCGCAAATAAAACGTGAGAACTATTCCAATTCTATTAGCTGTTTTTTGAATGTTTCGTGTTGAGCTTTAACAGTTTGGTCTGGCTCACCAGTCGCCAAGCTTACGCCCACAATCGCGAGTGTAGAGAAGATAATTCCCGGAACAATCTCGTACATGTCAAACAAACCGCCTGTCAGCTGCTTCCAAACTACGATGGTGACACCACCAATAATAATACCAGCTAACGCGCCATTGCGGTTCATACGAGACCAGTAGAGGCTCAACACCATAGCAGGACCAAATGCCGCGCCAAATCCTGCCCAAGCGTAAGAAACCAATCCAAGTACTGTGCTATCCGGTGTTAATGCTAAAACCAGAGCAACAATAGAGATACCAATAACCGCAATACGACCGACCATCACAATCTCTTCTGAGCTAGCATCTTGCTTAAATACTTGCTTATAAAAGTCTTCCGCAAGAGCTGAAGAAGAAACAAGCAGTTGCGAATCAGCTGTACTCATAATAGCAGCAAGGATCGCAGCTAATAGCACACCAGCAATGACTGGGTGGAACATCGCATTGACCAGCACCATGAAGATTTTTTCACCATCAGCCAGCGATACATTACCTGTATTGGTCACATAAATAAGACCAACTAGACCCACCAGCAGCGCACCAATCATCGACAAACCTGTCCAGATAACGGCAATGCGACGAGCTGTGGTCAAATCTTTGTTGCTACGAGTCGCTTTGAAACGAGCCAAGATATGAGGCTGACCAAAGTAGCCTAAACCCCAAGCAACCAACGAAATGATCGCTACAGCGCTAAGCGGTTCACCCTTAGAATCATTCCAGAGCGTCAAAAGCTGTGGATTGATTGCTTCAAGATTTGCAGAAAGAGCACTAAAGTCACCCTGCAATGCCGCAACTGGCACAATCATCAATGCCGCAGCCATCAGTAAACCTTGAACCAAGTCCGTCCAAGATACCGCTAAGAAGCCACCAAACATCGTATACGACACAACACAAACTGTACCGATAATGACCGCGATGGTGTAATCCAAGCCAAACACAGTCTCAAATAATTTACCGCCTGCTACCAAACCAGAACTGGTATAGAAAAGGAAGAACAGAAGAATGAAGAAAGCAGAAATGGTCTGGATCATTTTCGATTTGTCGTTAAAACGACGCGAAAAGAACTCAGGAATCGTCAAAGAGTCAGTAGTAATACTATAAGTACGTAAACGCTTAGCATTAATTAACCAGTTCGCCCAAGTACCAATTAACAAACCACCAGCAAGCCAAAACGCTTCGATACCAGCAGCATATGCATAACCTGGCAGGCCTAATAGTAACCAACCACTCATATCCGATGCCCCGGCAGACAACGCGGCCGGCCAAGGACCGAGAGAACGACCACCTAGAAAGTAATCGGTCGAGTTCTTCGTTCGTTGATATGCAATCACGCCAATCGCTAACATAAGTAGTAAGTAAGCAATAAACGTGGTTGTAATAGCAAAGCTATTTCCCATTTGATTTTCCTCTTATTTTTAGAAATTCCATTGACCAAAGTGTCCTCCGTGGCACTCCAGTAAATAGATTTGTGAGCAAACTGACTTAAGTGCCCATTATTGCCTCAAATTAATGAGGGTCAGACGCACCCAATAACGTCGCGTTACCACCCACGGCTGTTATATTTATTGTTCTGGTGCGCTCAGAAATAAACCTAAGCGCAAGGTGGGGATCATGAGCCACGTTCAATGTAGCTAAATCTGTTTCCGACACTAAGCTAACGATCGCGCCTTGGCGGGAAGCTAACTGTCGGTTCAAATTTCGTTCCCCGGTTTGTGAACCTACAAATCCCAACACTCGTACATCAGATTCAAGTACCTGATTAACGGCATCAAGCGATGCAAAATGTAGGAGATTCACGGGTAGAGATGACTGTTGATAAGCTATCTCTAATTCTTGTGTAAAATCTGCATCGTCACTACAAAAGACAACGCTGTTGCCAGCAATAAGTGCGGCTGTACACTGTGCTAGAGTGGCTAAATTTGCGGTCTCACTGACTTCTTCCACTACGATCAGGCATACGCCTCGTCCTGCGGTATAGAGCTCGTTACTCTCGCCTGTAGGACCGACCAATTCATGGGTAAATGACAACAACTTAGATGCCTGTTCTAAGTGAAAATCAATCACCGAAGCATACTGAGGCTGAGTTAACGCAATCACATTTTTCAATGACAGAATCGCATCCCTCTTTGAATCAAAATCAGTTAGATTCCAGTTCTCCCAAGCAGAGAAGGCATTGGTAAAACTCACAACATGATGAACCATTTTTATCTCCTTACTCTTAGTTGCTTGCGACAGCTTGGGTAAAGCGGAACAAGTAATGTGGACCACCCGCTTTCGGACCAGTACCAGATAAGCCTTGACCACCAAATGGCTGCACACCTACAACCGCCCCAACTTGATCGCGATTGATATAGCTGTTGCCTACTCGAACATGCTTCTCGATCCAACGATAAGTGGTTTCATTACGGCTATGAATACCTAAGGTTAAGCCATAACCAGTCTGATTTATGTTCGCAATCACATCAGCAAGCTCACGCGCTTTATAGCGAACAATGTGTAAAATAGGACCAAACTGCTCCTCACCCAATGAGCGAATATCGTCAATTTCAAAAGCGCATGGCGCTACAAAATCCCCATATTCACAGTCGGAATCTAATGTCAGTTGACTCACTGTCTTGAATTGTTCTGCCATTAAATCAATGTGTTTGAGCAGCTTTTGTTTGGCTTGCCTATCGATCACCGGACCAACGTCGGTAGAGTGGAGGTACGGTAAACCTATCGACAGTTGCTCCATTGCCCCGTGGATCAGAGTGATAATTCGATCAGCGATATCTTCTTGGACATACAGCACGCGAAGCGCACTGCATCGTTGACCTGCCGAAGCAAATGCTGACCGAACCACATCACGCACCACCTGCTCAGGCAGAGCTGTGCTATCAACGATCATGGCATTTTGCCCGCCAGTCTCCGCGATAAACGGAACCGGATTAGCATCACGATCGGCCAGCGACTGGTTAATTCGTTGTGCTGTTTGAGTCGACCCGGTAAACGCCACTCCAGCAATTGCAGAGTGTGTGGTCAGTGCAGCACCAATTTGAGCCCCTCGTCCTGTGAGCAGTTGAATCACTCCATTAGGAAAACCAGCTTCTAACATCAACTCTACCGCTCGAACTGCAATTAAACTTGTTTGTTCAGCGGGTTTAGCCACCACAGTATTACCCGCAACCAAAGCTGCTGTAATCTGTCCGAGGAAAATAGCTAGAGGGAAATTCCATGGGCTAATACAAACAAACACTCCCCTACCATCACGGTGTATTGTTCGTTGTTGACCATCAAAACCTTGTACCGTTATCGGTGCTAAAGCATCTTCCTGCTTTGCATAGAAACGACAAAAATCAACCGCCTCACGCACTTCATCAATGGCATCATGAATAGTTTTTCCCGCTTCTTTGTGGCAAAGCGCCACCAATTCAGCCAAATTAGCTTCCAGTAAATCTGCCAGCTTATCCAAAGGTGCGGCACGTTGTGCAAAGTCCAATAGGTTCCAGGCTGCAAATGCTTGATCTGCGGTTTCGATCGCTTGGGAAACATGATCAAGGTTAGCGAAGACCACACTTCCGACTTCTACGCGACGGTCATAAGGTGCAGTGACTAGAATTTTATCTTCATTTTCCTTGATCATGCTTTCGGAAATAACCTGCCCATTAATGACAGGACCGGCTGTCCAATGATGTGCCATCCAATGAGAAACTTGAGCTTCTAAAACGGCTTTTTCGCTTTCGATATCGACATTAACGCCAATAGCATTTTTTCGTTCAGGGAAAATATGTGAAGGAAGTGGAATTGCACGATTGTTAAAACTATCAAAGGCTAGCAAAGCATCAACTGGATGGGTCGTCAGGCTTTCAACTGGGCAGCGCGCATCAACTAAACGGTGAACAAAAGAACTGTTGGCGCCATTTTCCAATAGCCTGCGAACCAAATATGGCAATAAATCTTTATGACTACCGACTGGCGCATATATCCTGACCGGCTGTTGATACGTGGCCATCACATGATTATAAAGAGACTCTCCCATACCGTACAAACGCTGAAATTCGTATTCACGATGCGTCGCCATTTGAGCGATTGAAGTGACTGTCTGAGCATTATGGCTAGCAAACTGAGGGTAGATGTTTCCTCTTACTCCGTCACTTAACAGGAAACGGGCACAAGCTAAATAAGCAACATCGGTGGATTCTTTACGAGTATAAACAGGGTAATCACTGTAGCCTGCTTGTTGCGACCACTTAATTTCACTATCCCAATAGGCACCCTTTACCAATCGCAAAGGGATTATATCCCCTTGCAGTTTAGCTAAGCGATTTAACCAAACTAAAACCGGTAGAGCACGCTTTGAGTACGCTTGAATCACTAGACCAAATCGCCCCCAGCCTTTCACCGCATCATTTCGATAGAGTTTAGCGAATAGCTTTAATGACAGTTCCAGACGGTCAGCTTCTTCAGCGTCTATAGTGATCGCCACATTCAGCTCTTTGGCGCGCACCAATAACTCAAGCAATGTATCATGCAATTCGGTCATTACTCGTGCTTCACTCGCCACTTCGTAGCGTGGATGAAGCGCAGATAATTTGACTGAAACTGAAGGCGCAGGACTGGCATCGGGTGCAACGGCATCTCGACCGACCGATTCAATCGCCATTAAGTAATCTTTAAAGTATTTGTTGGCGTCTCCAGCAGTCAACGCTGCTTCGCCAAGCATGTCATAAGAGTAAGTAAAACCCTTATCACGCATAGCGCGCCCGTTTTTCTGTGCTTCTTGTATGCTGCGACCAAGTACAAACTGGTGCCCCATGATTTTCATGGCTTGGTTCATTGCCTGTCGGATCACGGGCTCAGATAGCTTATTCACTAGGCGGTTTACCGCTTGGCCTGGGCTTGGGTCTTGCCTATCAGCTAATCCTACGACCTTGCCTGTTAGCATTAACCCCCAGGTAGAGGCATTCACAAATACGGAATCTGAATTTTTTAGGTGTGATTTCCAATCAGCGACACTTAGCTTGTCTCGAATTAACGCGTCAGCTGTATCCGAATCAGGAATGCGCATCAAAGCCTCAGCCAAACACATCAACAAGATACCTTCTTGGGTATCGAGGCTGTATTCGAGAAGCAATGCATCAATCATCTGAATTGATTTCTTATCAGCGCGAATGGCTTCGATAAGTTGCGTTGTTTTGAGTTCGGTTTGTACTCTTTCCTGATCAGTCGGTACCGCTAGAGGTAAAAGCTGCTCCAACCATTGTGACTCGTCCACCATATAAAGTGGCGAGATCAACGACCATAAATCATCAAGAGGTTGCTCGATAAATTCAGCGGTCAACACATCTGTTGCTTTAAACATACGTATTCCTCAATCTCACACCTGCTTATCGGTTAAGCAGATTTACTGCAATGGCGAGCAGTGTATTGTGAGGCCGTTACGAATACTTGTCAAAAACTCCGAATAATTTGCTTAAAACTTCGTTATTTAACAAAATAAAAACACGATCACATCCAATAACGCAAAATAATCCATCAAATTGACTTTATACGTTAACCAATTCGTTTCTTATAATGTGATGGTGAGATGCCTTGAAGACGGGAAAAAGCGTGAGCAAAAGTGCTTTGCCCAGAAAAACCGCTCAACTCAGCAATCTGCCCTAGAGTCAGATTGCGTTGCTCAATTAAATGCTTCGCCATATCAATACGCTTAGTCAACACGTATTGATGAGGAGTTATCCCTAGTTGGTCTTTGAATAAGCTGTGGAACTGACTTTCACCTAAGAACACACTGCCAGCTAATTGCGCAACCGTAATTTTTCTAGTGAGATGTTGTTCGATATAACGATCAATCGCGTCAAGATCAAAGCGAGATTCTTTGCGACTCACTTGTAAGGTTGATGTATGTCGCTGAAGCAGCGCCACAACCGTATCATTACACGCTCGACTCAACAAAAGATCATCCGGGCTCGCTTGCATTTCAGCCACCAACAGATGAATCAATCGTTGGATCTGGACATCTAATTGAAAGTACACTTCTGACTTATTTAGCTCATTGAACTTTTGTAGCATTAAAGGCTCTACTTGGCTCGGAATCGGCAGGTTCAGCACCAATATATCCGATTTTTCTACCACACCACCAAAAGCGTGGGCAGATCCACTGGTAACGACACAACCTTGACCCGGACCTACAAAATTCCCATAGCCATTAACGTCAAACTCAGCACGTCCTTTTAAGCCAATCACGATTTGCGTGTAATCATGATCATGGCAATTCATAGAAGAAGGTAAAGTCACCAACTCAGCAGGTTTAGGTAAAATAAGATTCAACGATGCATGTGTTCTGTGTTGTTCACTCATGGGTAGGCACTACTAAGGCTAGTTGTAGAAGTCGATGGTATAATAATTACGGATTTTTCTCGATAATTTATCCCTTCGCCGTTCTAGTAATTGTAGTTAATAAATTTCTGTTACAAATTCACAAAGTTGAGTGAACTTTCACCTCGGAAGAATGATCAAGTGCACATAAATTACGGTCAATGTCACTTCTAACACATAGACACATTGTGCAAATGCAATATTTTCTTGATTATTTCCGTGAACTGCACAAAATAATGGGTAGCACTTTAGGTTTATTTTTATAAACTTATGTTAATCTAACCGTTCTAAGTGCCCAAAGAATATGCAAGACACTTGATGTATAACAGTGAATCAATGGGCTGTTTAAGCAACGTCTTGAATATTTATAATATTCAGTGAATTAAAACGCAATTTTGTAGAGACTTATGATCACACGTCGCATCCCAGCGCTTTTGCTCGCGCTAAGCCCATTTTGGCTATCGACTTCGATAGCTGCAGAAGAAGCTTCCGCTGACCCTGTTGCTGTCATCGATGAAAAACTGAGCAATAAAGAGTCAGATTTAAGCACCACAGCTGCAGAATACGATTCTGAAGCTCAACGCTTTCAGCAACTGCAAAATGAAAACGCAAAGCTAAAGCGTGATGAGCAAGAGTTAAACGCAAAACGTAATCGCGCTAAATCTGCTTTGGACAAACAATACAGTCGTTTACTTGATGATCCTGATATCGACTTGATGAGCTTCCAAAAAGCTTATCAAGATTCATGGTCAGCCGTGAAAGACAACCAAAGCACATTGCTTGAAAACCAACAATTGACAACAGAAAGCGAAGTTCGACTTTCCCAAATCAAACAAAGGCAAGCACGTTTAAGCTCTGAGTTTTCCTATCTTGAAGAGCAAAAGGTCGAAGCCCGCGTTAAGCGCCTAGCTGCTGAACTCAGCGAAGGCAACGTAATGCAAACTAGCTTCAAGACCAATTGTTCTGCGACTATGACACTCGGTGAGTGTACTAGCCAAGGTCATCAATTAACGAAGCAAAAAGCAGTTAAAGCATTTAAAGCACAGTTAATGGAAAAACTGACTGAGTCGACCTTAGCGAAGCAGAATGCCAATGGGGTTCAATTGAACGTTCATGTTCAAGAAAGCCAAATCATTAGTGCTGGTTTTGAAGGCAACAATAGCTACTTTACTGAATTACAAGCGCAACTTCAGGCAAAACCCGAAGCAACGGCTGCATGTAAAATGCTTAATGTTTCTTCGCGATACTGTTTGAAAGACGACACTTTTACGCAGAAGAAACAGCAAGATAAAAATTGGATTAGCATGACAGTACGTTCTGACCAATACAATGATAACGTTGTAATCAACGGTATTAAGTATGGCAGTACACCTGTTGAAGTCTTGCTACCAAAAGGATTGCATAAAGTGACGGTATCTAAAGAAGGATACCAAACGTACAACCGTGAAGTCACAATCGGTCAGAATGACACCGTGTGGGTGAAACTTCGTTCAAAAGAACAAAGTTAACGTAACTTGTTCTTTACAATAAAAACGAGCCAATTCACAAAGATGAGCGAAAGCGCCATTTTGCTTCTAAGTTATCTAACGATAACTTAAGACAAAATGGCGTTTTCGTTTAGAATAGCCGAATAGATTTAATTTAAGATAGAAATACGATGATGCGAACACGTCTCTCGACTCTTTTTTTGGTACTGGCTCCATGCCTTTTGAGCAGTTATGCATTGGCTGAAAGCCAAGCAAATACTGTGCTCGCCATTGAAGACCAGCTATTTTCTAAGCATACCGAACTTAAAAATGCCCTGCAGATTCGTAAAGAACAGCAAGCAACTGTTTCTCAGTATCAAAACGAGCTAAAACAAATACAACAGCAAGGAAAGACTCTTAGCGAGAAATTCCAAGCGGTAAAAGCTCAGCTAGAAACAGATTATCAACGTATGATTGACGACCCTAGTGTCGACCTCGCTGCCACACAAGCTGCCTACCAAGATGTTTGGAAAAACATTAAACAAAATCAAAATGAACAACTTAACATTGAGCAACAAGTTGAAGAAGCCAATCAGCTTCTCACAACTCATGCCGCTCAAGTGAGTGCGATTGAGCAGGATATCAATCAATATGACAAAGCAAAGCTCCGAGCGCGTGTAAACAGGCTTAAAGCGGAACTATCTCCAGAGCAACAAGTCACTGTTAGCTTCACTAACCGCTGTCAGTCTGATATGACCTTGGCACAATGTGATGCTCAAACACGCGATCTCGCGCTGCAAAAAGCCGTGAAGACATTCCAAGCACTACTGATTGAACAGACGACAGAGTCTAAGCTAGTGCAAGGCAATGTGCATAAAGCAGCCCTCAATATCCATGTGATGCGCCACAAAGCCAAAAAATCTGGATTTTATGACGGTCAACGCTATCGCACTATACTCGACGTTTCATTGGAAGCTAGACCAAATGACAGTGCAGCGTGTTCATTGCTTGGTGTTGATAAGCAATATTGTTTCGACGCCGGCTATATTTCCGGTCAGCAGTTTCAAGATGAACAAGAAATTGCTTGGGTAACCCTCGATGTTCGCTCTAATCAGTATAATGACCAAGTCTTCGTTGACGGGGTTTCTTATGGCAGCACTCCCGTAGAAATCATGTTGCCAGTCGGTCAGCATCACTTAGTGATCAAAAAGGAAGGTTATCGAAACTTTGAACAAAACCTTGCTATCAATTCTGATCGAAGCTTCAGAGCCAACCTTAAGCAAAAAGCCAATGTATTAAGAGCAGGTGACAAGTTTGCGGACCTAATTAGTAAGGACGTTAAAGCACCTCAATTAGTTGCAATTGTTCCGGGTGAATACTTGATTGGTGAACACGCATCTAATCAATACTTCCTTGATCATGCTTTCGGTATTGGTGCCACTCCGGTCACAGTGAGTCAATTTGATCACTTTGTCCGTCAGACGGATTACCAAACTGATGCAGAGATGAAAAATACCTGTACCGCTATCGAAAATGGTGAAGTAACCGCTATTGAGAAGAGTTATTGGCGCAACCCTGGCTTTAAACAGTTTGCCAACTCTCCAGTGGTTTGTGTTAGCCGAAATGATGCCAATGCCTATACAAAATGGTTAAGCGCCCAAACAGGGTTCCAATATCGCTTACCAAGTGAAGATGAATGGGAAATCGCCGCTCGAGCCGGTAGCCAAGCAGACTATTGGTGGGGTAACCACTTTGTCACTGGTGATGCCAACACAGGTTGGAGTAGCTCTCAATGGGCAAACACCAGCACCGCACCTGTTGATGCGTTCAAAGCGAACCCGCTTGGAATATACGATTCAGTCGGTAATGTTTGGCAATGGACCAACGACTCTCACGGCATAGCTAAAGGCGGCGCGTGGAACTTTTCACCAGCTAAAGCCGTTGCTCATGAGCGCTTATACCTATCCTCAGCAAGTGCAGCCAACTACGTCGGTTTCCGTGTAGTTAGAAGCATAAACTAGCTCTAGATCACACTTATAAATTAAGGGGGGGATTTCCCCCCTTCCTTGAATCCAGTCCCCACGATAAATTACACCCAGTGGTTCAGGCGTATAACGCTTGTTCTCGGTATCAGCAATCGAATTGTTGGCACCTCTATTGCTCAGCTTACCCTCGCTGAGTGGTAGAACCTCTTCTACACGTCGACAAGAATTATTCTTGTGTTTGCCAGATATTGTGAGATGTCTGGCTTTTTTTATTCCATCATCCCTTAGAATGACATACCATTTCACCATTCAGTCTCATAAATAAGAAATCCGAGTAACATCAGTGGATATTAGTTTAGATTCGCTGGTCAACCAGCTGCCGGGCTATTGGGGATGCAAAGATCTAAACTCCGTCTTTGTCTATGCAAATAGCGCCTATGCACAACTCGTTGGCTTACAATCTGCAGAGCAGGTAGCAGGGCTGTCTGACCATCAAATACCCTGCCAAGTAGCAAACTGTGCGCAAGAATTTCGCGAGCAAGACGAATTCGTCATTGCAAATGAATGCTCATTGAAAATTCTTGACGTCCATCCTTATCCAGATGGCAGTTGGCGGGCTCATATTTTTAGTAAAAAGCCATGGTACGATGCCGAAGGTATAGTGCAAGGCACCATTTTCTATGGTCAAGACTTAACTGAAACTGCCATATTAGAAGTGGGTCATTGGATTTGCCGAGCTACAGGAATTTTCTCTGGTCTTAAAATGACTAAGTGGGAAACATCATCCAAAGAAAGGGAAAGATTAACACCGAGGGAACAGGAAGTATTATTTTTGCTGCTATATGGCAAAAAGCCGACATTCATTGCGACTGCAATGGGCATCTCGATTAAAACATTCGAAGGCTACGTCGCTCGATTACGAGCAAAGTTTAATGCCCACAGCAAAACTCATCTAGTCGATATAGCGCTGGAGCGAGGTTATGGTTCCTACATACCTCAAACACTGCTAAGAACCCAACTCTCTGTTGTATTATATAATGAAAACGCCGCATAATTGCGGCGTTCGTTTTTATGGTGCTAAGCGGTCAATATCCCATTGATTTTTTTCATGAGAGTATAAAAATCTATCATGCAATCTATGCTCACCGCCTTGCCAGAATTCAATACTGGTCGGTCTAATGCGGTATCCACCCCAGAAAGACGGAACCGGAATTTCACCCTTAGCAAATTTTTGTTTTAGTTCCAAAAATTTACCTTCCAGCACACCACGAGCTGAAATACGACTACTTTGCTTACTCGCTAACGCAGCTAGCTGGCTCTCTTTCGGTCGAGAAGTGAAATACTTCACATTTTCAATCGTCGTCAATTTCTCTGCCACACCAAGTATGTTCACTTGGCGCTCAAGATTATGCCAAGGGAAATGTAGGCTAACTTTTGCGTTATTTTCAACGTGTTGTGCTTTTCTACTACCTAAGTTAGTGTAGAAAACAAAACCATCTTGATCGCAGTGTTTTAACAGTACGATACGTTGATAAGGTTGACCAGTTTCATCGACGGTGGCAACAGTCATAGCAGTTGGGTCCATCAACTTGGCATCAATAGCTTGCTGAAGCCAAAAGTTGAATTGATCGATTGGATCGCTCAATAAATCTTCGCGACGCAACCCACCTTTAATGTACTCGCGTCGAATATCTTCAAGTTCCATATTCACTCCTGAACATTTTTTCGTGATTGTGCGCTCATATTATTGATAACTCAAGTGGTACACCTTGATTGAAGCTAGACTTAAGTCAGTAAATTAAGGCTGGATCACCCTTTAGTTTACGGAAAACTCGATTTATTGGCTGTGCTTTTATATCAAGTTCTTAACAATCGTGCGTTAAGGTAATAAAATCAAATAAATGCTGTCATCAACGCCAAGGACTATTTATGAGTAAAAGCAATTACAACCGTCTGAGTTCAGACGAGTTGGATTACGTGGATGACAAAACCGCAGCGCTACTTTTAAACACACCAAGCAGCGCACGTATTATGCTTTGGTTGATGCTGTTGTTCTTCATTATCGCCATAGCATGGGCATCATGGGCTGAGATTGATAAAGTAACGGCAGGTCAAGGTAAAGTCGTCCCCTCATCACAGATACAAGTCATTCAGAACTTAGAAGGCGGCCTGGTTAAGGCAATTTTGGTACATGAAGGTGAATTGGTACAGAAAGGGCAGCAACTATTACTGATTGATGACACTCGATTTCGCTCTGACTTTCGTGAACGAGAGCAGCAAGTCGCTAACCTTACTGCACATGTCATCCAACTCTCTGCTTCACTAGCTAGCGTTGAGATAAATGAAGACTTTGATAGCAAGACGTGGCAACAGAACGTCATACTCAATTATGACAACCTCTTTTACCCCGAAGATTTTGAACTCAAACGCCCAAGGTTGGTCGCGCGACAAAAGGCAGAATACCGACAAAACCTCAATGAGCTGCGTAACCAAGTCTCCTTGATTGACCAACAGGTCAAACAAAAGCAACAAGATCTAATTGAGATTCGCGCCCGTGTACGAAACTTACGTGAAAGCTATAGCTTTGCCCGAAAAGAATTGGAGATCACCAAACCTCTAGCTGAAGAAGGTGTCGTACCACGAATTGAATTGTTGAAGCTACAAAGACAAGTTAATGATACACGCCGAGAAATGACATCGAGCGAACTCAAAGTACCTGTATTGCGATCTGCTATCCAAGAGTCCATGCTCGGTCGTATTGATGCTGCACAAAAATTTCGCTCCGAACAGCAAGAAAAACTCAATGAAGCACAAGACAAGCTATCAGCTATGTCTGAATCGACGGTTGGTTTACAAGACCGCGTGAATCGTACTGTGGTGGTATCACCCGTTACTGGTACAGTAAAAACATTAAACATCAACACGGTCGGTGGCGTGATTCAACCGGGTATGGACATCGTAGAAATTGTACCAAGCGAAGACACGTTATTGGTCGAGGCGAAGATCGCCCCTCAAGATATTGCCTTTCTACGCCCAGAGCTATTAGCCATTGTAAAATTCAGTGCCTACGATTTCACTAAATATGGCGGACTAGAAGGAACGTTAGAACACATCAGTGCGGATACGACAGTCGACGAAGAAGGCAACAGTTTCTATTTAGTGCGAGTTCGTACCAGTGAAACCTCACTCAACAAAGATGAATCTCTACCTATTATTCCGGGGATGACCGCTTCTGTTGATATTATTACTGGTAAACGCACGGTTATGGATTATCTGTTGAAGCCAATTTTAAGCGCCAAAACCAATGCCTTAAAAGAATAGAGGTAATGGAGTTGCAACGGTTTCGAACCACCAGCAAGGCAAAGACGCTAACAACCATCGCGACAGTCATGGTCTTGTTAAGCGCCACGGCATCACAAGCTTTAAATCGTTCTGAACAACGATTGATCGACAATGTGACAAGAATTTATGGTGAACGGGCTGGTCTTCGTGTCACAACCTGGCGTAACGAAATGTCTGTGTATAAAGACCTCTCCGAAAAAGGTCAGTTAACACGAGTGAATCAGTTTTTTAACCAATTGAATTTTGTGAACGATGATCGCCTATGGGGAAAAAATGACTATTGGGCGACACCGCTTGAATTTTTGGGTAGCAATGCTGGAGACTGTGAAGACTTCACTATCGCCAAATACTTTTCATTGCTTGAGTTAGGAGTCTCAGATAAAAAGCTGCGTCTCGTGTATGTTAAAGCATTGAGTTTAAATCAATTTCATATGGTTCTAGCGTATTACTCTAGCCCAAGTGCTGAACCTTTAATTCTTGACAATATTAACCCTGAAATCACGACTGCCAGTAAAAGACGTGACCTACTACCAATCTACAGTTTCAACGGTAGCAATCTTTGGTTGATGAAATCGAAGAATGGGCAACTGGCCGGAAAATCATCCCGTTTAAGTTTATGGAATGACCTCCGAGCCCGAGAAAAATCACTCCAATTACGAAAACCAATTGTAAATTACGATGAGTAGCTAACATGACTTTACATAAACAACTTGTCGCAGGGATGATCGCAGTCATTATGATACTGTTGATATCAGTGTCTGTTATCGAGTTCAACACCACTCGAAATTTCCTTGAACAGCAGCAACGTTCAGAGGTGAACAACTCTATCAACACCGTTGGTCTTGCGCTTGCCCCTTATCTACAAGACAAAGATACGGTCGCAGTGGAGTCTGTCATCAACGCACTATTTGATGGTAGTAGCTACTCTGTAGTGAGATTAATATTTTTAGATAGTGGCGAAGAAATTGTCCGCTCCTATCCAGTTAAACCCAACAATGTACCGAATTGGTTCGTTGATCTTAACTTGTTTGAACCTATTCACGATAGCCGAGTGGTCACCAGTGGATGGATGCAATTAGCTGAAGTAGAAATTATCAGCCACCCCGGCGGTGCCTACCTTCAACTTTGGAAAGCATTTGAAGATCTCGTGATCGCTTTTTGTATCGTTTTGCTAATTGGTCTGTTTGCCATCTCGTTTTTGCTTAAACGCGCCCTCAAACCGCTCAACTTAATCGTCGAAAAAATGAAACAAGTCGCACGAAATCAATTTGGCGAACCGCTCCCTTTACCCAAGACATCAGATTTGATCAGTGTGGTAGAAGGCATCAATAGCATGTCAGCGCAGCTTGAAGAATCTTTTAAAGCCCAAGCCAAAGAAGCTCAACAACTTCGTGAACGCGCTTATATAGACCCTGTATCTGCTCTAGGTAACCGCGCTTACTACATGAGCCAACTGAATGCGTGGTTAAGTGAAGGCGGTTATGGCGGTGTTGCATTACTCGAAGCTCGATTTATTAAAGATCTCTATGACGATAAAGGCTATGAAGCAAGCGACAAAATGGTTCGCGAGTTGGCGGATCACCTTAAAGTCGCGCTCAACTCAAACCAAGTTACCCTCTCACGAATCTCCTCCGATGAATTTGGCTTTATCATGCCAAATATGGATGAAAGTGAACTTAAACTTTTGGCTGAAAGCATCGTCACTTATGTTCAAGACCTGAATGCTGACCCGACGGGCATGGCAAAAGCCAACGCTTCTTTAGGTGTCGTGCATAACTCCGCCAATGGCTCTGTGTCTGATATTTTAACACTACTTGATAACGCATTGGCTGATGCAAGTTCGAATCTAGATCTAGCTTACGGCTATATCACCAGTGAAGATTCACGAACCTTAATGGGTAAACAACAATGGAAATTGCTCGTAGAAGAAGCGATCAGTAATGATTGGTTTAGCTTCCGCATGCAACCCGCCAATACGAGTACAGGCGAAACTTATCACTACGAAATGTTCAGCGCGATTGAAACCGACGACACACGATACAGTGCCAATCAATATCTATTTGCTCTTGAGCAGCTAAACGCCAGCCATATTTTTGATCAATACATCATTGCTTCTGTACTGACCAAAATAAAACAAGACGGATTTAGCTATGATGCACCAATTGCAATCAACATCGCGCAAAATAGTATCTCCCAGCCAAGCTTTATTCGTTGGGTAAGCCAGCATCTAAGCAAGCACAAAAATCTCGCTCACCTGATTCACTTTGAGATCCCAGAAAATTGCTTTATAAATGCTCCCCACCATACCGCACTATTTTGCAATGCCATTCGTACTGCGGGCTCTGATTTTGGGGTGGACAACTATGGTCGGAACTTCCAGTCACTTGACTATCTCAACGAATTCCGCCCTGCCTATGTTAAGTTAGATTATCTTTACACCCATCATCTCGAAGATGAGAAGCAGACGTTCACTTTAACCTCTATTTCTAGGACTGCGCACAACCTAGGTATCAAAACGATAGCATCTCGGGTAGAAACCCAAACACAATTGGATTTCTTATCTGAACACTTTATCGATATTTTCCAAGGCTTCATTGTCGAAAATTAGAGCGCAAAAAAGGCAGCTAGTATGCAAGACCCACTACTAAATTCGTTAATCTATATCAGTCGTTATTACGGATTAGCGAATTCACCAGAAGCACTGATTAATGGGTTGCCTTTGTCAGAAGGTAGGCTCACGCCATTTCTATTTCCACGTTCAGCCGAGCGAGCAGGCTTGGTCGCAAAAGAAAACCGAACCGAGCTCAACGCGATTTCTGAGCTCGTGCTCCCCGTGGTGCTACTTCTCAAAGGCGGGGATGCATGTGTACTAAACAGCATTAATACCGACAGCAATGAAGCAGAAATTGTTACTGGCGAATCAGGATTAGTCCCTATTTCGATTCCGATTGAAGAGTTACAGCAAATCTACATCGGACGCTATTTCTTAGTTAAAAAGCAGTTTCGTTATGATGAACGATCGCCTGAAGTACTAAAAACCAAAGAGGGACATTGGTTCTGGGGGACATTGTGGCAATCAAAAAGCATCTACCGCGATGTTCTTATCGCCTCTATCCTTATCAATCTATTCGCCATCGCGGCGCCGATGTTCACGCGTTTGGTGTATGACAAAGTCGTTCCTAACCTAGCATTTGAAACCTTGTGGGTACTCGCCAGTGGCATCTTTGTTATTTTCCTTTTTGACTTAGTGCTCAAATTAATGCGCAGCTACTTTATTGATGTCGCGGGGAAAAAATCAGACATCATTATCTCCTCTAAGTTATTTAGTAAAGTATTGGGGATTCGAATGGAATCTCGCCCCCCATCGGTAGGAGCGTTTGCGCGCCACCTGCAAGAATTTGAATCCATTCGTGAGTTCTTTACCTCAGCGACAATTGCATCACTGATCGATCTCCCGTTTGCAATCTTATTCTTACTGCTGATTTGGTTCATGGCAGGCAACTTAGTGCTAGTACCCATTGCTGGCGTGGTCATTCTGATTATCTACTCACTCCTAATCCAAGGACCACTACGCCAAGCAATTGAAGAAGGCTCGCGCCTTGCCTCACAAAAATATGCCAACTTAATCGAGAGCCTCGCGGGTCTCGAAACCGTTAAACTTTTTGGTGCTCAGAGTCAATTTCAGTACCGCTGGGAAGAAGCCGTCGCACATATGGCTAACTGGAATATAAAAAGCCGACGAATTACCGATAGTATTCAAAATACAGCAGGGTTTGTTCAACAGTCGTCCAATATTGGTATGATCATTTTTGGTGTTTACCTAATTGCAGATGGCAACCTCACAATGGGTGGGTTGATTGCGGCAACCATGCTAAGCGGTCGTGCGATTAGTCCAATGGTGCAACTTTCAGTACTCTCTGCTCGCTACAACCAAGCAAAATCGTCAATGACTATTATCGAACAAGTGATGGCGATGCCGGATGAGCAAGAAGAAGGCAAACGCTATATTCACCGTCCTATCATTCACGGCAAGATAGAATTAGACAACGTCACATTCCATTACCCAGATTCGCCGCTGGCTTCGATTCGAAACTTAAGCCTAACTATCACCCCTGGTGAGAAAGTTGCGATAATTGGTCGGATTGGCTCAGGTAAAACCACCTTAGAACGATTAGTTTTAGGATTGTATAGACCTACAGAAGGCCATGTACGCATCGATGATACTGATATCGAGCAACTACATCATATCGATATTCGACGTAACATCGGCTGTGTACCACAAGACTATCACCTTTTTTATGGTTCGATTCGAGACAACATTACCCTCGGTCGCCCATTGGCGGATGATCGCGACGTTATGGACGCTGCCAACCGCGCAGGAGTGACGGTGTTTACACAGCAAGACCCCGCAGGTTTAGAACGTCAAGTCGGCGAAGGTGGGCAATTACTTTCTGGTGGGCAACGCCAAGCTGTCGCCATTGCTCGCGCGATTCTTGGTCGTCCGCCTGTTTTACTAATGGATGAACCCACAAGTGCTATGGACAACCGTTCAGAAATGCACATCAAGCAACAGTTAGCTCAACTCAAAAGTAATGACACTCTCATTCTCATCACACACAAAACGTCTATGCTTGATGTGGTTGATCGCGTCATCGTGATGGAGAAAGGCAGTATCATTGCTGATGGTCCTAAAGCCGAAGTATTGAACAACCTTAAGCAAGGCAAAGTAAGGGCTGTGAATACTTAATAAATGCGAACCTATGTATTAACGATGGTTATATCAAACGGCCCAATAACGGGTCGTTTGTATTTTTGTCGGCACTAATTTTAGTTTTTACCTTATACATACGTGATGTTCCCCACTTTTTCAGCTTATCATCGCAGCAACTTACATTTTTGTGTCTAAAATGAACCCGTCATTTTAACAATAACGAATTCAGAGCGTTTAAACGCATTCAGCGATGACGTTTCGAAGAATTTTTAGTCACCAGACAAGCCGATTCTTGCATTTAATTCTCAGAATCGATGACTTGTTCAAACTTGCTGCTTTATAAGGATTACGAATGAAAACCCTCACAACACTATTAACTGGGCTTTGTTTAGTTGGCGCCGCACATGCTGAAGTGAATATTGATATTCCAGATACCGTTCAAGTGCTTGCTGTCAACGGAGAAAAGCCTGCGTTAGAGGGCGGCTTATTTCGCGCTAACCAAGTTCTAACATTAGCTGATGGTGAAAACCAAATTGTGGTTCGCTACCTGCCTTACTTCTCTAAAGGCAATGATCGCGTTATTGTTGAAAGCCAAGCGGTTATCAGCAAATTCACAACGGCAAATAAAGAACTAACCTTCGAGGTTCCAACATACCGAAATGAACGCCAAGCTCAAAAGCAGATCAAACAATGGCAGCTTAAACTTGTCGATCAGCAAGGGCAATCCATCGAGCTCGTTCAAGATGTACTGAAAAAAGATGGTCTACAACTCGGACGTGATTACGTTGTTGAGTCAGAAATCTATAACCGTACGAATGGTGTCGCAGCAATCATTTCCTCCACAGCAACAACACCAGTACAAGTAACAGCCAGCAAAAATGCACAAATAGCAAAAGTGGATAGCAATACTGCAGAAGAGATGCTTTATTTTTGGTATCAAAAAGCGGATAAAGAAACCCAAGCTAAATTCAAGCAGTTCGTTAATCAGCAATAGGTAATAAAGGGCAATATGGTTTCTAAGCATTTTTTTACACTCAGTGTAGACAGTGATATTGAACTCGCTTTAGTCGAGGAGTGTTTTGCTCCCCTGTACAGCGCGTTAGTCTCTACGCAGCAAGATCATCTGTCACAATGGCTAGCTTGGCCGCCATATTGCCAATCCGAGCAAGACTTCCGACTTTTTATTCAGCGCTCACTAATAGATTATGCCGAAGGTAAATCGTTAACTTGTGCCATTCTTTTCCAAGGTGAGATTGTCGGTAACTGTAGCTTCAACGATATCGACCACGAGTTAAAACGTGTCAAAGTTGGCTATTGGTTATCTCGTGAACACACGAACAAAGGAATTATGACCCGCGTGGTGAAAAAGTTAATCGACTTAGCCTTCACAAAATATCAAATGGACAAAGTTGAACTTTCCGCCGCGGTTGAGAATTGGGCAAGCAGAGCAGTAGCTGAACGTTCAGGCTTAGTTCTTGAAGGTGTGATATCCAATAGTGAGAGAATTGGCGAGCGTATTCTTGATCACGCAATCTACGCGATTCACAATCCAAACCGTACATAAGGTATAACAAGAACAACGAGGATATATAATCACCACCAGTTAACAAACCAGAGATGCCTTCATATTTGTGCTGACGTACTATTCTAACTAGTAACGCCAATATATGGTAACTCTGTACTAAGCTTGCTTTACTAGCATGATGTTCCACACAGATTTGTTAGCACAGACAACGCTAATGTTATGAATGTGATAACATGCTGTTTGTTTAAATTGTTGTTCATGCCCTATGTCTGCACCTATCAAAATTCTCTTTGTTGTACTTGCACTTGTTGGCGGATTTTTCGCTCAAGATGCATGGTCGTGGCTTACCGCCTCTCCTAAACCTTCTCTTGCTGCACACTGCCAACTCTCTACAGTACCCTGTGAACAAAAAGGTGTTAGCGTAAGCATTAGTCGTGATGTTGCACAGCCACTCATTCCCATTCAGGTTTATGTTGAGTGGCCAAAAGCCAATGTCGACTCACTGCGTTTGACCTTAGAAGGACACGAAATGGAAATGGGTACCGCACGTTTTGCTATCGCAAAAGCAGAGAATGGCCAATATCAAGCAGAGGTTTTATTGCCAGCATGCACCATGCAGGCTATGACTTGGGTCGGGCAGCTAAGCAATGGACAGCAATCAATTGATGTCGCAATAAGGATGGCACGATGAGTAGAAATTGGTCATTAATTTTAGTCGTCGCATTTACGTTAGGCTACGGATTAAAGCTTTACCTAGAAAGTGTTCCAAACACATCGCAAGCTGCAGGAACGAAGATCAACGCCTCGTTTGAAGCTGCCAATAATCAAATGGTTGATCTTTACGACTTAAAAGACTCTCGCACAAGAGTGGTCTACTTTGGATTTACTCATTGCCCTGATGTGTGTCCAACATCGTTGGCAATGCTTTCGGCCGCTTTAAAGCAACTCAATGATGAAACACTAGCATCCGTGAGACCCATCTTTATTACCCTTGATCCTGAACGTGATGATGCTAATAACGCGCATCAGTACGCTCAATATTTCCATAGTAATATTGAAGGCTTGTCAGCACCTTTGTCTGTAACCAAACCTATCGCTGAAAAGTATGGCGTCGTATTTAAAAGAACGGAGCTTAAAGACTCTCAGCTGAAATACACGATTGACCATAATTCCTACTTTTATTTGTTGCAGCCTGATGGTCAACTCATAACCAAAGTGCCGCATACCCTTAATCCCGCGCCGATTGTCGCGGCAATTGAAAAACTCCAAGAATCAACCTCAAAGGAATGACTATGAAATTGACGCCTCTACTTTTAGCCACTCTACTTTTAAGCCCTCTTGCGAATGCTTCGGACATTATGCTGCACAACCCGTATGCTCGTGCAACGCCACCTAACGCTGCCACTAGCGCGGTTTTTGTCGATATCATGAATCACAGTGAGAACGATAGAGCAATCGTTGCTGCGACAACCCCAGCGGCTGGAAAAGTTGAACTTCACGATGTCGTTCATGAAGGCGAAGTGATGAAAATGCGTCAAATTGAGCAAATCAAATTACCAGCACAAAGCCATACTTCATTAAAACCAGGCAGCTTACATATTATGCTGTTTGAGCTCACGAAGCCCCTCGTTGAAGGTGAATCCATAGAAGTAGAAGTCACTTATGCGAGTGGTGAAACTCAAAAATTCAAAGCACCTATCAAAAAAGTAATGAGCGGCATGAAGCACCATCACTAATTATTACCATATGAGAAAAGAGGAGGGCTAACGCCCTCCTCTTTTGTTATGCTCGATGTGATTTATCGAGGTCAACTGTGGCCCAAAAACGCAAATACTCGCAATATAGACTGCACGCTTTTGGAATTTAAAATGAATTCAACTGCCAGCTCCACCTTGACGTTAAACCAACTTGGTTGGAACAACCTATTTCATCAACAACTTACCCTTGAAGATCTTGAGCATCACATAATTGCTCGTGTCAGTGAACACCATCGTAGTGGCTATACTCTGCTCTCAGAGGCTGGTGAAATAACACTTTCTGCGCACAAATCATTACCTGATATGGCGGTTGGCGATTGGCTCATTCTCGATGCCGAAGGTCAATTTATTCGTATGTTAGATAGGCAATCTCTCTTCAGTCGAAAAGCGGCCGGCAGCAAAATCGCCGAACAACTGATTGCCGCGAATGTTAGTACGTTATTTATCGTTTGTTCACTAAACGACGATTTTAATCTTAGCCGCATCGAACGCTACCTTTCTATAGCACATGATGCCGAAGTAGAACCGGTGATTGTCTTAACAAAAGCAGACCTTTGTTCCGACTTTGAAGACAAGATAGCTCAAGTTCAAGCACTGGATTCTATGTTATTTGTTGAGGCTCTAAATGCTCTCGATACAGATCAATACCAACCACTACTTAGTTGGTGCAAGCTCGGTAAAACCGTTGCGTTTATGGGCTCATCCGGTGTTGGTAAATCCACTTTGGTTAATGGTCTTCTTGGCGAAACAACCCAAGTAACCAGCAGTATTCGGGAAGATGACAGTAAAGGCCGTCACACCACAACCAGCCGATCGCTTCACCTTCTCAATTCTGGTGGTGTACTCATCGACACTCCCGGAATGAGGGAGTTACAAATCCATGATTGTGCCGATGGTGTTGAGCAAACATTTAGCGACATCCAAGCATTGGTGGATCAATGTCGATTTGGCGATTGTAAGCACAACGACGAGCCCGGTTGCGCTATTACAAAGGCATTAGATGACGGTGATATCGATGAAAGGCGGGTTAAGAACTACTTTAAATTAATGCGTGAGCAGGAATGGAACAGCGCGACACTAGCTCAGCAGCGCTCAAAGAGTAAGCTGTTCAGTAAGCATTGCCGTTTAACTCAAAGTGAGCATCGCTCACGCAAGAAAGGCTACTAGCCCTACTATTAGTATTCAACTAGGGGTTCCTGCCTCTAGTTGAATTAATAACGAGCAAACGGCGCTGGAAACCAATTCATCTTGTTAGTACGATTTCTAAGGCATTACGGCTTAGCCTGCTTAATCGAATCTAACGTGTACTCGTAATCTTTGATGCGCTTTTGATAATGCACGGTGTGGGTTTTTAGGTATTCTTTGACTTTTTGTTCTATCTCAACAATCTGTCCTGCTGTTAGGTTTTTTCTCACTTCAGCAAATAACGACCGCACTGTCTTGTAGTTTACTTTATCTCCCTCATAGCCAATAGAATCTATATGAATCTTATAGTAGTAGGCTAATAACTCATATTTTCCTGCGATGCGATAGTTTGAAGTTATACCCAAGAAACTTAAAGGTGCAGGTAGGCGGCAAGTAAGAAAGCCCCCTGAGCATAGGTGAACTATGTGATTGGGCCGCACGAACAAAGCCAACACCGCTGCAACTTCAAGTATGACGGGTATAAACCATGCTCAAAGCGCTAAACAAGCTTACCGGGCTAGGTATGCCTACAACGATAGCGGTCGCCTAACAATGAGCCATCCAACTATATGATTGGCTATCTCTCAACCCAATCTGTTCTTAATGTGAATCGGTCAAGATAAACCATTGGGGTGATTTCACTAGCAGCAATTTTAGCTTCTTTCTCAATGAGAGCTTTCTCTTCGTCTGTGAGTGTCCCTTCTTCATACTTATAATCTAATATATAGTCATCATCACTTATATATTTGTATATAAGCGCATCATGATAAATCTCTCTTGGTGTTAGCGTTTTTCTGTTCTTTTTTGTAAATAACATGGTTTTCCACTTTATAGACATACCAGAACCTAGCTTAATGCCTCTATCAAACAAAGGGTCGTCTTTGCTAATGGCATCCTGCCTATATTCAATCAAAAAGGTTATTGCAGGAATATAGTTATAGTTAGCAGCAATGGTTAACAAATCTATGCTCATTTTTTCTAACTCTGGCGTTTTACCCGTGAGTTGGCGACTTTTACCCTTTGCTTCAAACAACGAATGCACATAATCCATCATAGGCCGGTAGTAGTGACCTTCTGCAAAGCGAATAATCTCTTTGATATAGAACTCATGAGCCTCACGTGAATCATCAGGCTGCTGAATTCTTTTCATGGTTAGAATAAAATACTGAGATCGAAGATCACCGTCATCGGCAAGTTCCTGAAAACCTTGCATTGCCACTTTCCAGTTCTCTTTTGAACAGGTTTCAATATCGCTTGGAACTTCTTCACCAAGCGCATTGGCAACGGAAGTACTTAATGAGCTTTTGCCAAATTCCCAGCACTCCTCCCCTCCAGAGGACAAGGCTAAAGCCGCAAACGGGTCACCTGCTTGCATCGCTCTACCCAACAAGGCGATAGTTTCTCCACGTACATTAATATCATTTGAATTGGTACGCCCCATCCAAACCATTGCTTCAGTATTGCCCTGTTCAATTAATGGTTCTAAAGGTTCCAAGGCACCGCGGCCTTGCTGCATTAAAAGTAGAAATTCATACAGGGCATCACCCGGTTTTACCAAGGCTGAGATATAAGGGTCATCAGACGTTTTGTTGATATTCCGCTCAATATATTGCTTAAACAAAGGAATATCATCTTGCGGGTCTGGCGTGCAAGCAGTGAGAACAAAGGTAATGAGCAACGCAAATAGATATTTACTTAAAATCTTCAATTAACATCATCCAATTTATCTTAGCCAATGGTGACATCGCCGGAGCCGGTGGAAAACATCCATGTGCTGAGGCGATATCACCTAATCGTGCTGCTATTGGCATAGTTAATCCTTTTTCTCATTACAATTCGTCAAATAATCTGTAATTCATCGTCTTACTTACGATCAGCTATCTCTCAACCCAATCAGTTCTCAATGTGAATCGATCAAGATAAACCATAGGAGTAATTTTGGGGGTTATCTTGGACACTTCGGCATCAAGCAAACTCAGCTCTTCAACATTCAATGAGTTATCCTCAAACTCCATCCTCATATAGTCATCGCTACCTGTAATATAACTATAAATCGAGGCATAATAATAAACATCCTTAGGGTCGAGTTTACTTTCTCTCATGTGATTGAATATAATAAACTGCCAAACTAGAGACATTCTAGAACCCAGCATAATTCCTTTAGTAAAGAGCGGATCATCAGTTGTTATCGTCTGGCGGTTATACTCAATGAGAAAGTTAATCGCCGGAATATAGTTATGATTAGCTGCAATAGTCAGTAAATCTATGCTCATTTTTTCCAACTCTGGCGTTTTTGCCGTGAGTTGGCGATGTTTACCTACTTTTTCAAATAATGGACGCACATAATCCATCATTGGCTGGTAGTAGTGCCCTTCCGCAAAGCGAATTATCTCTTTGATATAGAACTCATGAGCCTCGCGTGAATCGTCAGGTTGCTGAATTCTTTTCATGGTTAGAATAAAATACTGAGATCGAAGATCACCGTCATCGGCAAGTTCTTGAAAACCTTGCATTGCCACTTTCCAGTTTTCTTTTGAGCAGGTTTCAATATCGCTTGGAACTTCTTCACCAAGCGCATTGGCAACGGAAGTACTTAATGAGCTCTTTCCAAATTCCCAGCACTCCTCCCCTCCAGAGGACAAAGCTAATGCAGCAAAGGGGTCGCCTGCTTGCATCGCTCTACCTAGCAGAGCGATAGTTTCTCCACGTAATTCTAGTTGGTTCGAGTTACCTCTTCCCATCCAGACCATAGCATCTGTATTACCTTGTTCGATTAAAGGCACCAAAATAGAGCGATAACCTTGACCCCTTTGCATTTTACTAAGGTATTCATAAAGGGCATCACCCGGTTTTACTGAAGCTGAGATATAAGGGTCATCGGACGTTTTATTGATATTCCGCTCAATATATTGCTTAAACAGTGGAATATCATCTTGCGGATCTGGGGCACAAGCGGAGAGGCTGACTATTGTGCCTATCAGCGCAAGGCATTTGATAAGTACTTCTACTAGCTTCATCTACACTCCATGCGATGCAAACTCTGATGCCGTAGCGCTAACCGCCGATAGTGACATCGCCGGAGGCGGTGGCGACTGCGCCGCCACAGTTGATTGCATCACCAACGCGTGCGACGGGCATGGACAACCGTGTGGTGCAGTTGCGTCACCTAGCCTTGCTGCGGCAATGCCGTTGATAAATACGTCACCACTCCCCGCGATAATCGGCGTTGGTGGAAAGCAGCCATGTGCTGAGGCAATGTCACCTATACGTGCCGCTTTAGGCATAGTTAAGTCCTTTTGTCTGTGTAATTAAATTAAGCGATTTCAATTTTTGAACCTTGCTGCCTTTGCTCAATTAATTTTCCATATATTTAGCCAAGATTTTTGACAACTAATCTTCCAACTATATGATTGGCTATCTCTCAACCCAATCTGTTCTTAATGTGAATCGATCAAGATAAACCATAGGGGTAATTTTTTGACTCGCTATCTTAGCCTTTTGTTCGATACTAACTATGTCTTCACCTGCAAGAGAATCTGGTTCATAATAATAATCAAACATGCGGTCACTACCGCCAGTTAAATATTTATATGTAAGTGCATGATAATAAATTTCGCTTGGCGTTAGTGTTTTTCTATCTTTTTTTGTAAACATCCTCATTTGCCATCTAATTGATATAGCCGAACCTAAACTTTCTCCTTTATAAAATAAAGGATCATTTTTAGTAATACTATCCTTTCTATATTCAATCAAAAAAGTTATTGCTGGAATATAGTTATGGTTAGCTGCAATGGTTAGCAAGTCTATCCCCATTTTTTCTAACTCTGGGGTTCTACCAGTAAGCTGATAGCTCTTACCCTTTTTTTCAAACAACGAATGCACATAATCCATCATAGGCTTGTAGTAGTGCCCTTCTGCCAAACGAATTATCTCTTTAATATAGTAATCTCTGGATTCACGGGTTTCGTCTGGATTATCGATTCTTTCTCTTCGAAGAAGATAGTACTGAGCACTTAAATCTCCTTGTGCTGCGAGCTGTTTGAAACCTTTTTGTGCCACATGCCAATTTTTATCGGAACAAGTTTCAATATCACTTGGAACTTCTTCACCAAGCGCATTAGCAACGGTGGTACTCAAGGAGTTTTGACCAAACACCCAGCACTCTTCCCCACCATCAGACAAAGCGAGTGCCGCAAACGGATCACCTGCTTGCATCGCTCTACCCAACAAGGCGATCGTTTCTCCACGTAATTCTAGTTGGTTTGAGTTGCCTCTTCCCATCCAGACCATAGCCTCAGTGTTACCTTGTTCGATTAAAGGCACCAAAATAGAGCGATAACCTAGACCCCTTTGCATTTTACTCAGGTATTCATACAGGTCATCACCCGGTTTTACCAAGGCTGAAATATGCGGATCATCGGACGATTTATTGATATTCTGCTCGATATATTGCTTAAACAGTGGGATATCACCTTGCGGGTCTGGCGTGCAAGCAGTGAGTACTATTGCAGATAGCATTAGTAGTAAATATTTAGTAAACGCTTTATAAGCCAACATCATCTAAACTCCAATTAATGATCACTTCTTTATCTTCATGCAATTGCCAGTGCTCTTCGGCTAGACCTGTTTTTTTGACTACTTTCGCATACGCTCCGACGCCCTCACCGATATTTATTACATTCTCAACAGGATAAGCATGATATTTCTTTATCGTCGCTCCCATGCTTATAGGAAATACTTCGTCGTATTGAGTCAGAACCATATTTTTTGATAGTGTTATTGATTGTCTAGAGAAATCTTCGTTCAATGACCCCTTACCACTTTGTGATACAAAATACGCCAGTTTAAACCAACTCTCTTTATACCCTTGCCATTCAGCTGTGTGATTTTTGTTATCGCCACTGTAGGGCAAATCGGCCATTGAAATAAGTGTCTCTTTCCACTGCCTTTGATTGACTAAGTCTGTTTCATTTTTGTCATAAGCAAGCCAATCCATAATCTTAACTACCGCTGCCGCTTGGTTTTTGTTGTCGACAGATGCGTAGATTGTATCGCCTTTACTATCAGTCCTTGACCATTTTTGCTTTGCGCATAATGCGCTTAGCAGGTTAGCTAGGGTTTCTGGAGGGAGTGCGACAACCCATGTACGCATTTTGGCTTGAACAGTCGGATCTTGTTCGTTGATCTTACTTGCCAAAAATGGCGCGTAATCCTGACTTAGTGCTTGTTTTTTATAGTCATCCCATACATCAAAAGGCAATAGCATGGCTTTGGCGAAGGTTAACCCTAGTGCGGTGGCAATCGTCAGCACATCATTAAGCAGCTCAAAATCTTTATTCATGCCATTGGCATCAACTTCGCCAAAAGCAGAGATGCGTCTAAATTCGCTTTGCTTTAATACCCCAAGTAAACAGTCAACAAACTGGTTAAGGCTAGTGCCGTTTAACTCCATTTCCAATGAGCCACCGCAACCTGCGCCATAAACAAGCTTAGCTTGAGCGGTAAAGATAAACACGCCACCTTGCAGTTTGATGCCAAACTCTGCGCTGGCACCAACACCCGCCGCGACCGTCGCCTTGCCAGAAATTGCAGCCAGTTTTAACTTCTCTTTTGGGTCGTAAGTTGCGATTACTTTTTCTTTCGGCGGTTTCGTTGTGCCTTCCTGTTTACTAGTTTTTTTCGCAGCACTGGTCTCTTTAGGAGGGAACCAAAATGCTTCAGCGGTTAAAATACCACCAGCTTCAACACCTGCAAAAATATCTCCCTTTACTGATGCGTCTGCCGCCACTTTTGCTTGTTCGAGCGTATGCAGATTACTGTCACCAATTAATGCTACATCGACAATATTTGGCGAGGTTATATCTATGGTGTTACCACGTATTCCTATCCCTTCGCCAATATCCGTTGGACCTATAGTTACTCCGGCACTTAACCCGCACGTTGCTCCGGCTAATCCATAAACCTGACCGGTAATGAGTGCATAAAAGAAGCCGGCTGAATACTTGTGTACCTTGCCATATTTATCTACATATTTGATTTCTAAGTGAAAAGGCTCTACCTTTTGGTTGTTGTTTGCGCCACCTTCACGTAACGGAAGGCAAAACGAAACGCTCATTTGCCCTTGCAGTGCCACAAAGGAAGCTGAAATCGCCCCCCCTGCGCCGATTTGCTTGGTTTGAGTTATCAGAGAACTGTATGAATCTAAAGGAGTGTTGAGTTGTGCCTCGCCTTTTGCGCTAAATCTAAGAAACTGTACCCCCGCATCAACTGAATACGCGCCGGAAGTACCATCTGGCGATATGCCTTCTTGGTAATGGTAACTTTCTTGCCAGAACGTTGACTCAGTATTGCCTTCTACCTTTATCGGTATAAGTTCCATTTTAGAACTTACATTCTCTTTATCAAATATTTGTCCGAGTGCATCTTTTACCGATGTCGCACCCAATTGCTCTGCGCCCTGTGTAGAAGGGCTCGCAAATTTAATCTTTGAAGTTATATTAACAATATGGCCATTCGATTTAGTCACTAATCGCCTATCACTGCCGGGTACAAACCAAGCAGGACCGCGCAGGTAGAACACTTCGCCATCAGAAGCAAAAGCGCACTCCACAATTTGCAAATCGTTGTAGCCCGCTTTGTTACGAAAACCACTGTTATTCATCCGCTTAGGTTTAAACTTGTTCTCCGTCCATAACAGAGTGAAAGATTGAGGAAACTTCCCATCGTCTCCTTCAAGACGAAATTGTAACGCTCCTACCCCTTTTACGGCATTAGCCTGTGCAGTCTTCTTTAAGCGTTCAAGGCGCGCTTGTGCGACTTGTTTTACCCACAACAACTGACTAAACACCGTATCAATTGGGCTTTGCCCGCTACCTAACACTTGAGTTAGCGCTTTTTTGTGTTTTGAGACCGTCGCATCGATTAAAGCGATAAGCGCCAAGGTTGGATAATATGCCCAGTTGCGCTCAACATTATTGAGACTAGAATCGATTGAACCTTGTACTTGCGCAGCGGTTTTCTTCACATTGGCAGAGCTATTAACATCTAATGACGTGCCAACCACTTCCTCATATAAAGCCTCTATTTTTTCATTGTTTATGTCGAGGGCTTTCGCTTTGCCTTTCCCTTCTTCTTTTCGCCAATCAATGCCAGCCAACGCTTTGGGGCCGAGAGTCGTACCCGAATCACCGAACAATTGCTTGGGTGTTAGACACTGTTCTTTAACCGCATAGCCATTTAAGTTTAGCGAATGAATACTCTGAGCATCATAGAAATATATATCGTTTCTTCTGGCGATGACTAGTGGCGGCGCATCCTTCAAATCTTGCCAAGATTTTTGCATCTCACTTTTCCACTGCTCAAGATATTCATTAGATTCTTTAACTGTGCAAAACGTTAGATCTGACTCTTTTTTTCGCTTCGTTCTGGATTTGCCATTGAGTCTTTTTACCGCATTGTAGACTTTTCGCTGTTGTTTCGTGCTATAAAACTCCAGTTTTTCCATATAGACGAAACATGTACCATCGCTCGCGACTTTACCTTTCGCGTTCTTCTTGGCCTTTGTTTCCAAATCTTCAATGGCTTGATCGGTTAGCTTTATTATCTCTGAACGAAGTGCTCGGTTGACCATTGTCTCGTTCACTGCCTTCATTTGCTCGGCTGTTCCAAGATAATTGATTGATGATCTTACATCGAACTTTTGTTTAAACTCTGCAGCAACGTTGAAATTTAAAACCTCCGCCACCCTAAGCAAGAACTGGTCTGGGTCTTTCCCATCAACCACAAAGGCATTATTTTCAATGGTGAGTTTTACTACCGCGAGGGTTCTATAGCGCTCTATATCTTGCTCTGATTCTAAAAATTGCTCGTGTTTCTTCTGTTCAAACTTCGACAATAAACCAGAGGCTCTTAGGTTTGCTTTGGTTGCTTCCAAATCACCCTCGACAATCGCCCCTGACATTTTTTGCTTTTCTTCAAGAATTTTTTGTTTAGCATCGGCGGTGACAGAATACCATGTACGTTTACCAGCAATCGGATCCGCAGCTACATATAGCACGTCGACCATAGGTCGTTCTTTACTACAGGTGTCTACTTTTGGATCGCACTTTGGCACGTCTGGTAATGGCCAACGCTCGTCACTAATCTTCTTAGGCAGTTTTAGCTTATCCCCTTCATAGATCAAATCAGGGTTTTTGATAAGTTCGCTGTTGAGCGCAACTAGCACATCAGTATCAACATTAAATTTCTCAGCTAATAAGCTCAAACAATCATTTTTTAGAATTGTATATAAATTATCAGTCATTGTTTCTACACCCATAAATTGAAGATATCTGAAGTCAGCACATAGGGCTGCTCAGGTAGCGTATTATTTATCTCTGGCTTCTCTAAACGCTGTAAACCGCCTTCAATTAACCAAGTGACTGCATTTGTTGGGCCTAATAATGTGTTTACATCCTCACTAATTAGGTCTTGATATATTGGTTGCCAAAATGCGTTGGTGTAAAAACGTAGCATAGAAGGAGTCTGACCAATATTAGCCAGAAACACCGCCTGTAGATGCTGTAAGAAAACGAGTTCGTCGCATTGCTGAGGCAGTTCAAATATCACAGAACTAGAGTCGAAATATTTGAGCGAAAGGCATTCTAAAGCGCCTTCATCAGCCCCTAAGTTCAAAACCAACGGACTGTGCTCGATAAGGTGTTCTAGTTTATCTCCGGAGAACAATTTAAGAGAATAGTGAATCGGCGTTGTTTGGCGCACTATTTCCATTGCATCGGGGATACGGATAGTATCCACAACCAACCAGTAGTCGAAGTTAGCAGATGATTTAGCATCAATACTCATAACGGACAGCCCCCACTTACACACTCGCCGTTTTCGAACTTCTGGCAAAGTGTGGCCACGGGGACATTCACCAGCGACAAACTCATTAGAATATCAGGTGTAATTTGCATCCGAAGCAGTTCTTCAGGTGGTGGTGGAGACTCCACACCGTTGGGCAATGCCGCTACTTTTCCCCCGTAGCCGCTACCACTGCCAGCGCTGCCGCCAGAGTTGAGATTAATCACAGAGCCGACGAAGTGAACCCCTGCGGCATCAACTCGCACAAAATTGCCGCCGACTTTAAGCGTCAGTTCGCTGCCCGCTTCTATCACGACTTTTGCACCACTTTTAATGTGCACTTCGTTACCCGATTGCAACGCATACAAACTGCCGACTTTTTGGTGTGCGCTGCCATCCACTACTTGGGTTTGATCTTTCTTGATTTGGCTGCGGCTTTCGCCACTCACGACTAGGTGTTGGTTGTTATCCACTTGAGAGAATCGGTCATTTTCAACAATCAGGTGTTTGTCGTGTTTGATGTGAGTGCTGTGGTCATTGAGGATATCTGCCTCAAAATCCTTTTGCGCGTGTAGGTACACTTTTTCAATGTTGGCTTGATCTTCAAAACTGAGTTCATTAAACCCTTCACCTTGGTGAGTTTCACTGCGCAGTACGGTTTTGGTTTTGTGATCGGGTAAGTCGTAAGGTGGTGTGTTGGTGGCGTGGTAGGTTCTGCCCGTAATAATCGGTTGGTCTGGGTCGCCATGTAAAAACTCAACTATCACTTCATGACCAATACGCGGAATGGCTATCGCGCCATATTGTGAGCCTGCCCACCCCTGTGAAACCCTAACCCAACAGGAGCTTTGCTCATTACCGTTGGAGTACCTATCCCACGGGAAGTGCAGCTTTACTCGCCCATGTTCATCACAGTAAATTTCTTCGCCTTCCGGCCCCACTACAATGGCTATCATAGGGCCATCCACTTGCGGCTTCGGTTGTGGCGTGGCTCGCCATGTTTTGTGCGCGGGAATAACTTTAAACTGGTTGCTGTAGGTAGTAGCGCCGTGCCCACCGTCTTCTTCTAGCGCTTGCGGTTGCGTGCCTTGGTGGCTCACTTCCACCACTATCCAATCTCGGTTGGCGCTTTCTTCGAGGTTGTCGATTAAATCGAATTTGATGCCCGCTTGCAGTGCTGGGTGGTTACTCTTGCCTCGCGCGATGTGTGCGTCTCGTCTGAGGTATTCTAATCGGTATTGGCTCAGTGCTTGTCCGACGCCGTCTTCTTTGTAACGACCGGGGAAATCATAATGCTCGTATTCGCTATGTTGAAAGCTGAGGTCGCTGCCGGTTTGTTGTTGCAAAAAGCCGTAGCTGGGCTTTTTAAAGCTGTAATCTTTTAACTCGAGGTGGCTGGGCTGAGCTTGGTGGAAAATAGAAAACTGGGAGATATAAGCCTGCTCTGCCACGCCCCCTGCCATGCCGTTATGCACTATTGGCATCGCGTGTTTAGCAATTAATGTGCTGTCATCGACAAAAACCACCGTGTGTTTCACGTCCGTCTGTTCGATGTAATA
>NZ_JAKJTB010000044.1:0-1004 GCF_050337565.1 Vibrio kasasachensis
TGAAGTCGGAATCGCTAGTAATCGTGGATCAGAATGCCACGGTGAATACGTTCCCGGGCCTTGTACACACCGCCCGTCACACCATGGGAGTGGGCTGCAAAAGAAGTGGGTAGTTTAACCTTTCGGGGAGGACGCTCACCACTTTGTGGTTCATGACTGGGGTGAAGTCGTAACAAGGTAGCGCTAGGGGAACCTGGCGCTGGATCACCTCCTTATACGATGATTACTCACAATGAGTGTCCACACAGATTGATGGTTTATAAAGTTTAAGAGATAGAAACATCCCCAAGATGTTTCACTTAGTGTCCCGTTCGTCTAGAGGCCTAGGACACCGCCCTTTCACGGCGGTAACAGGGGTTCGACTCCCCTACGGGATACCACTTCCTTTGTGAAGTATGGGTCGTTAGCTCAGTTGGTAGAGCAGTTGACTTTTAATCAATTGGTCGCAGGTTCGAATCCTGCACGACCCACCATTTTCTCGATGGGGCTATAGCTCAGCTGGGAGAGCGCCTGCCTTGCACGCAGGAGGTCTGCGGTTCGATCCCGCATAGCTCCACCATTCGAGAAACTTCTTCCTATAAGAAGTAAAACTAATATGGGCGATTAGCTCAGTTGGGAGAGCACCTGCCTTACAAGCAGGGGGTCACTGGTTCGAGCCCGGTATCGCCCACCATCTTTAAGTGCATTTACTTTCAATTAGAAAGTTGAGTGTTTTTAAAAATGGTTTATTTTCAATAGAAAACAAATCACGCTCTTTAACAATTTGGAAAGCTGACTAAATAATCTTTAATAAGATTATTTGTAAAGTTCTCAATGTTTACCTTAATGGTAAACACCAAAAAACACATTCAAGTGTTCTTGGCAATATCACTTCCTAGTGAAGTGATTATTCGAAATTGAGTCCGGCAAAATCGAACGTCTCTCACTCATAAAATAGAGAGACAACTTGGTTGTTTAACGAAACTCCTTCGGGTTGTATGGTTAAGTGACTAAGCGTACACGGT
>NZ_JAKJTB010000045.1:0-916 GCF_050337565.1 Vibrio kasasachensis
CGCAAGTTACTACGTCTTTCATCGCCTCTGACTGCCAAGGCATCCACCGTGTACGCTTAGTCACTTAACCATACAACCCGAAGGAGTTTCGTTAAACAACCAAGTTGTCTCTCTATTTTATGAGTGAGAGACGTTCGATTTTGCCGGACTCAATTTCGAATAATCACTTCACTAGGAAGTGATATTGCCAAGAACACTTGAATGTGTTTTTTGGTGTTTACCATTAAGGTAAACATTGAGAACTTTACAAATAATCTTATTAAAGATTATTTAGTCAGCTTTCCAAATTGTTAAAGAGCATATGAATCTGAAGCGAAGCTTCAAAATACATTTTCTAAAGACTTTCAGAGACCAAAATTCCAACCACATGCATGAATGCGTGGTTTGGATATCCTGTTCCAAAAATACTTAGAGAATGGTGGGCGATACCGGGCTCGAACCAGTGACCCCCTGCTTGTAAGGCAGGTGCTCTCCCAACTGAGCTAATCGCCCACGATAGTTTTAATTCCTTCGCGGAGAAAGAATGGTGGGTCGTGCAGGATTCGAACCTGCGACCAATTGATTAAAAGTCAACTGCTCTACCAACTGAGCTAACGACCCATACTTCACAAAGGAAGTGGTATCCCGTAGGGGAGTCGAACCCCTGTTACCGCCGTGAAAGGGCGGTGTCCTAGGCCTCTAGACGAACGGGACACTAAGTGAAACATCTTGGGGATGTTTCTATCTCTTAAACTTTATAAACCATCAATCTGTGTGGACACTCATCGTGAGTAATCATCGTATAAGGAGGTGATCCAGCGCCAGGTTCCCCTAGCGCTACCTTGTTACGACTTCACCCCAGTCATGAACCACAAAGTGGTGAGCGTCCTCCCCGAAAGGTTAAACTACCCACTTCTTTTGCAGCCCACTCCCATGG
>NZ_JAKJTB010000046.1:0-909 GCF_050337565.1 Vibrio kasasachensis
ACCAACATACCAACATAAAACAACATACATCACCAACCCTTTGCAAAGTACGTAGTGAGATGAATAACAGGATAAATCCTACACGTTGAAAACCTTCTGCTCACACTGGCTTTTAAAGTCGATAAGGTGATTAGGACTTCGTGTTCGACTGCCTCATCTTGGCCAAGGCAAAAGCCGCTAAAACAGGCCGTATATATGGTAGTTAACCTGCGCTTTTAATCATACTGCTGACTTGCAAAACTGGGGGAGACCATATATGTGAGTAACGCAATACCGAAGCTTCTGCATTGCACCTTAAACACTAAAATCAACGCATAGTAAAAATGCCACGCGTTACGAATCACTCTTAAACGCTTTGTTATGTTTGTTCCTGTTTCCATCGCATTATTGCTTCATGTATCTGATCTAGAAACCCTTCATCTTTGATGTTCCTTGGGTGATCATATTGTGATTTATTAGAAATAGCTTCAGCTAAGCTTTCAATATATACAGTACCATAGGAGTTATAATTCGCTTTTTCGCTGCCATTTAGCTTGACCACTGCCGAGAAGCTCACAAAGCCACTGCTGCAATTTACATCAATATAATATTCGTCTTCATATTTCAGTAAGAACCACGCAGATACCTGATTTTCGATAACTTCCATTGTTGAACCTCCTGAAAACATAACGAAAAGTTAAAGCGTGAACAACGCAATAACAATGCAACTGCAAACACCTTAATCACTAAAATCAACGCACTGTGAAAATGCCACGCGTTGTGAGTCGCATTTAAACGTCTTGTTATATATGTGACCAAAGCCCATGGATATCCTTGGACTCCTCATTCACACGCACTAAATCATCGTAAACAGACAAAAATCGAAGCAGAGGTGAAGGGAAATGCCTTACCTTAAAGCTCCGTTTGTTC
>NZ_JAKJTB010000047.1:0-838 GCF_050337565.1 Vibrio kasasachensis
GCTTAGGACCAGTCGCATCTGCAGTTACGTAAGGTAGGTTTACGTCTGTTTGAGTAGTAGAAGAAAGCTCAATTTTCGCTTTTTCTGCTGCTTCTTTAACGCGCTGCATTGCTAGTGGATCAGTCTTAAGGTTGATACCTTGCTCTTTTTTGAACTCGTCTACTAGGTAGTTGATTAGACGGCTATCAAAATCTTCGCCACCTAGGTGAGTATCACCATTAGTTGCTAGTACTTCGAATGTTTTCTCGCCTTCTACTTCATCGATTTCGATGATAGAGATATCGAATGTACCACCACCAAGGTCATAAACTGCGATAGTACGATCGCCGCCTGACTTGTCTAGACCGTAAGCTAGCGCTGCTGCTGTTGGTTCGTTGATGATACGTTTAACTTCTAGACCAGCAATACGACCAGCGTCTTTAGTTGCTTGACGTTGAGCATCGTTAAAGTAAGCAGGAACTGTGATAACTGCGCCAGTCACTTCCTCACCTAGGAAATCTTCTGCCGTTTTCTTCATCTTTTTCAAGATTTCAGCTGAAACTTGAGGAGCCGCCATTTTTTGGCCTTGCGCTTCAACCCAAGCGTCACCGTTGTCAGCCTTAACAATTTTGTAAGGCATGATTTCGATATCACGCTGAACTTCTTCGTCTTCGAAACGACGACCGATAAGACGCTTAATTGCATATAGCGTGTTAGTTGGGTTTGTCACTGCTTGGCGTTTAGCCGGTTGGCCTACTAGCGTTTCGCTGTCTGTGTAGGCTACAACAGATGCGGTTGTACGCTCGCCTTCCGCGTTTTCAATTACGCGTGGCTTGTTGCCGTCTAAAACAGCAACACA